>JACDBE010000040.1 GCA_013695075.1 Acidimicrobiia bacterium | reverse complement strand
TGGTGGCCAAGGGAGGCAACCGGGTGGCGGCGTTGGTGGCTGCCGGCTCCACCGCCCACTGGGTACGACCCCGGTCGGGTCGCCACCATCTGATGGGGCTGCTGGCCCGACTCGATGCGGTGGGTCGTGACACCGGCCCGGGCGATCTGGCCGCCGCCATCCGTGCCGCCGACCGGGCAACGGCGCACCGAGGCTTCACCGCGGTGATCTCCGACTTCATCGACGACGGTCCGTGGCACCAGGCGCTGCGAGCCCTGGCCAACCGGCACGACACGCTAGCGGTGGACATCTCCGATCCCCGTGAGCTGGAGCTACCCGACGTGGGGATGCTCACCATGACCGATCCCGAGACTGGGCGGCGCCGTTTCGTCGACACCCGATCCACCAGGCTCCGTGCCGACTTCGCCGCAGCTGCCGTTGGGCAGCGGTCCGACATCGCCGCCACGATCCGGGCCACCGGTGCCCACCACCTGTCGCTGAGCACCGAGCGCGATTGGGTGGCCGACCTGGTACGCCACATCGTGCTGCGCCGTTCCGGTCGGGCTACGGGCAGGAAGCCGTGACCTTCCTCGAACCGGGGCGGCTGCTGCTGCTGGTGCTGCCTGTCGCCGGCGCCATCGCCTACCTGGCGGCGCTGCAACGGCGGGAGCAGTACGCGGTGCGGTTCACCAACCTGGCGCTGCTCGACAAGGTGGCCCCGGAGACCCCTGGGTGGCGGCGGCACCTGCCGGCGGCGGTCCTCCTGGCAGGGGTGGTCGCCCTGGCGCTGGCGGTGGCCAAACCGGCGGTGGCCGTCGATGTGCCCCGGGACCGGGCAACGGTGATCCTCGCCGTCGACGTGTCGCGGTCGATGGAGGCCGACGACGTTTCGCCCACCCGCATCGAGGCGGCGCGGGAGGCGGCCCGGAACTTCGTGGAGCTGGCCCCACCAGAGCTGGAGATCGGGGTGGTCGCCTTCTCCGGGTCGGCGGCGGGGATCCTGGTGCCGACCACGGACCGGGATGCCGCCACCGGGGCCATCGATCGGCTGTCGCTCGGTGACGGCACCGCCATCGGTGAGGGCATCCACGCCGCCGTGGAGATGGCGGTGTCCCACCGGCCGTCGGCGGCCATCGGCCCCGAGGGGGAGGGTGGCGATGCCGAGGACGATCCCGCCGAGGCCATCATCGTGCTGTCCGACGGCGAGACCACCATGGGACGCCCCGATCTCGACGGCGCCGCCGAGGCGGCCGACGCCGGCATCCCGGTGTCGACCATCTCGTTCGGCACCGGCGAGGGGGTGGTGTTCATCCAGGGCCAAGGCATCCCGGTTCCCGTCAACGAGGGGGCGCTGGAGCAGGTTGCCTCCACCACTGGCGGCGAGTTCTTCACCGCGGCCACGGCAGAAGAACTGCAATCGATCCTGGACGCCGTTGGTAGTCAGGTGGCGGTGGAGCAGGAGCAACGAGAGGTCACCGACTGGTTCGCCGGCGCCGGATTGGCGCTGGTGCTGCTTGCCGCCGCCGGCTCCCTCCTCTGGTTCAGCCGGATGCTATGAGCGCCCCCACGGCGAGTTGACAGTGGCGGCGTCGGCAACCATCCTGCGGTTGGCATCGGCCGCCCGGGCCGAGGGGCGCTGCGACGGACGGAAGTCCGCCACGCTCGGCCAACGGGCTCAATAGCAAGGGCGCCTTCGTAAAGGAGGCGTTGGCCGACATGACCACCGTTGAGCAATCCGCCGCCCACCGGCTGCAGACCCGCAACGGGATCGATTTCGCCGTCGCCGACCTCCGGCTTGCCGAGTTCGGGCGCAAGGAGATCCGGTTGGCCGAGCATGAGATGCCGGGGCTGATGACGTTGCGCCGCGAGTACGCCGAGGCCCAGCCGTTGCGGGGGGCGCGCATCGCCGGCTCCCTGCACATGACCGTGCAGACGGCCGTGCTCATCGAGACCCTGGTGTCGCTCGGTGCCGAGGTGCGCTGGGTGTCGTGCAACATCTTCTCCACTCAGGACCACGCCGCCGCGGCGGCGGTGGTGGGGGCGGACGGCACCGAGGAGAACCCCGGCGGCGTTCCCATCTTCGCCTGGAAGGGCGAGTCGCTGGCCGAATACTGGTGGTGCACCGAGCGGCTGTTCGAGTTCCGTGACGCAGCCGGCGATGTGGTCGGGCCCAACATGATCCTCGACGACGGTGGCGACGCCACCCTGCTGGTACACAAGGGTGTCGAGTTCGAGAAGTCAGGCGCCGTGCCCACCGTAGACGAGGACGACGAGACCACCCCTGAGGAGTATCGGATCATCCTGGACACGCTGCGCCGCTCCCTGGCCGACGATGCCCAGCGCTGGACGATCGTGGCGGCGGGCATCCGGGGAGTCACCGAGGAGACCACCACCGGGGTAAACCGGCTGTACCGGTTGGCCGAGCAGGAGCAATTGCTATTCCCGGCGATCAACGTCAACGACTCGGTCACCAAGTCCAAGTTCGACAACAAGTACGGCATCCGCCATTCGCTCCTGGACGGTCTCAACCGTGCCACCGACGTACTCATCGGTGGCAAGGTGGCCGTGGTGTGTGCGTACGGCGACACCGGCAAGGGGTCGGTTGAAGCGTTGGCCGGTCAAGGGGCACGGGTCATCGTCACCGAGGTGGATCCGATCTGCGCCCTGCAGGCGCTGCTCGAAGGCCACCAGGTGGCCCGGCTCGATGACGTCGTCGACCAGGCAGACATCATCGTCACCGCCACCGGCAACAAGGACATCATCTCCGTCGAGCACATGGCCCGGATGAAGCACCAGGCCATCGTGGCCAACGTGGGGCACTTCGACAACGAGATCGACGTGGCCGGGCTGGCCCGCTATCCGGGCATCCGCCGGCACAACATCAAGCCGCAGGTCGACGAGTGGGTGTTCCCCGACGGGCATTCGATCATCGTGCTGTCCGAAGGTCGGCTGATGAACCTGGGCAACGCCACCGGCCACCCCTCGTTCGTGATGTCGAATTCGTTCAGCAACCAGGTCATCGCCCAGGTGGAGCTGTTCACCAAGCACGAGGCGTACGATCGGGCGGTGTACCGGCTGCCCAAGATCCTTGACGAGAAGGTGGCCCGCATCCACGTCGTGGCCCTGGGCGGGCAGCTGACCGAGCTGTCCAAGACCCAGGCGGAGTACATCGGGGTCGACGTCGAGGGCCCGTACAAGCCCGACCACTACCGCTACTGAGGATGACCAGTCCCCGGTGTCGACCTGTGGATCAGGGCTGTTGGGGTAGGGGGGCGGCGGGTACCACCAGCCACTGGCTGCGGCGGGCGACGACCTCACCGCTCGCTCCGCACGGCTGGCCATGGGGGACCAGCACCGTGGGAAGCTCCCGGGTTCCGTCCACTGCCCATCCCTGGCATGCACCGCCCTCCTCGTCGGCGGGGAACAGCACCGCCACCGGGTTCGCAAACGGCGACGCCGGGGGGAGGCCCTTGTCGTATGCCACCGCCCCGGCGAAGAGACCAACCCCAACGGCCAGAGCCAACCCCACCAACGGCAGCGACCCCCGCAGCCGCTCGAAACTGAGCTGGGTCAGCCGGTACGAGGCGGCGTCGACGATGCGACGGGCACCCTCGGCCAGGCGGCGCCGGGCACCCTGAAGGGCTTGCCTGTCGAGACCCTGGTAGTGATTGGCGATGTCGCCCGGGATGGCGCCCCCGGTGCGCCGCGCCCCAGCCGCCCGTCGAGCTCATGGATGCGCTCGACCAGATCGGGGATCGTTTCCACCTCCTGGTGGTGAGCGCCAGGACGCGGGCTTCGACCCAGGGCAGGGTCGCCGCCCGGCGCTCACCGCCCCGGCAACATCACCCTATGATTCTGATCCAAGTGTGACTGTCGACGGACCGGCGCTTTCGCAGGGCGAGGGGCTGCGGTGGCGGGTGGTGGGCGACGTCGGGGTGCTCGAGTACCGCAGCTATGTGACTGGCGAGCACGACCAACTGCCCGACGGGGGCTTCTACGTCACGCTGATCATTACCGAAGGGGCCACCGTAAGCGCCATCTGGCGACGACCGCCACCTGACCCCACCGCCTTCAGAATTGGGCCCGTTCGGTGGAGCCTTCCAGGGCCAGGGTGGAGGCGGTGCCGCCCGATATGACCGTGGCGACGTCGTCGAAGTAGCCGGCGCCCACCTCGCGCTGGTGGCGGGTGGCGGTATAGCCCTTGGCCTCCATGGCGAACTCGTTCTCTTGCAGGGCCACGTACGCCGCCATCCCCGAGGCGGCGTATCCGGTGGCCAGCTCGAACATGGCGGCGTTGAGGGCGTGGAACCCGGCCAGGGTGATGAACTGGAACCGGTACCCCAGGGTGCCAAGCTCCTTCTGGAAGGTGGCGATGGTGGTGTCGTCGAGATGGCGCTTCCAGTTGAACGACGGCGAGCAGTTGTATGCCAGCATCTTGCCGGGGAAGCGCTCGTGGATGGCGGCGGCGAAGGTACGCGCCTCGTCGAGGTCGGGGGTGGCGGTCTCGCACCAGATCATGTCGGCGTACGGGGCGTACGCCAGCCCGCGGCTGATGGCGGCATCCAGCCCGTTGCTCACCTGGAAGAACCCCTCGGCGGTGCGCTCGCCGGTGACGAAGGGCTGGTCGGCCTCGTCGATGTCGCTGGTGATCATGGTGGCCCCCTGAGCGTCGGTCCTGGCGATGACCAGCGTGGCCACCCCGGCGACATCGGCGGCCAGCCGAGCTGCCTTGAGGGTGCGGATGTGTTGGCCGGTGGGCACCAGCACCTTGCCCCCCATATGCCCGCACTTCTTCTCCGAGGCGAGCTGGTCCTCGAGGTGGACGGCGGCGGCGCCGGCGGCGATGTAGTCCCGGGTGAGCTCGAACACGTTGAGGGCACCGCCGAAGCCGGCCTCGGCGTCGGCGACGATGGGGAGCAGGTGATCGGCGTCGTCGTCGCCCTCGGCCCAGGCGATCTGGTCGGCGCGCAGCAGGGCGTTGTTGATGCGGCGCACCAGCGCCGGCCCGCTGTTGGCCGGGTACAGCGACTGGTCGGGGTAGACCTGCCCGGCGGCGTTGGCGTCGCCGGCCACCTGCCACCCCGACAGATAGATCGCCTCCAGCCCCGCCTTGGCCATCTGCACCGCCTGACCCCCGCTGAGCGCCCCCAGGGCATGGACGTAGTCCCGCTCGCCCAGCAGGGACCACAACCGGTCGGCACCGCGCCGGGCCAGCGTGGCGTCGACCACGGTGGGGCCTTGCAACCGGACCACATCGGCGGCACTGTGCTCCCGGGTGAATCCCTCCCAGCGGGCGTTGTCGGCCCAGGCGGCCTCGATGGCGGCGATGCGGTCGACGCGGTCGGTCATGTCGGGCTCCTGGTCTCGAGAACGGCGTAGGCGGGAACGGTGAGGAACTCGGGGTATACCGGGTCAAGGGCTACCTGCTCGAACAGGCTCCTCGCCTCCTCGACCCGCCATTGGGCGAAGCGGTCCTCGCCGAACTCGTCGCGCATCCTGGCCACCTCGCTGTCGGCGACCGACCGCACGTAGGCGGCGTCGACGAGGTCGCCGTCCTCGGTGCTCACCCCGTGATGCACCCACTGCCAGATCTGGGAGCGGGAGATCTCGGCGGTGGCGGCGTCCTCCATCAGGTTGTAGATGCCGGCGGCGCCGTTGCCGGAAAGCCAGGCGGACAGGTAACGGATGGCGACGTCGACGTTGATCCGCACCCCGGCGACGGTGACCATGCCGCCGGCGATGGCGACGTCGAGCAACGCCGCCGCCTCGGGGACCACGTCAGGGCGCTGCCGGTCGATCTGGTTGGGGCGGTTACCGAGGACCTCGTCGAACACCTCGGTGGCCAGCGATACCAGGTCGGGATGGGCCACCCAGGTGCCGTCGTGGCCGTTGCGCGACTCGCGCTCCTTGTCGTGGCGCACCTTGGCGAAGGCCTCGGCGTTGACCGTCTCGTCGGTGCGGCTGGGGATGAAGGCCGCCATCCCGCCCATGGCGTGGGCGCGGCGGCGGTGGCAGGTGGCGATGAGCAGGTCGGTGTATGCCCGCATGAAGGGAACCGCCATCGTCACCTGGTTGCGGTCGGGGAGCACCATGTCGGGTCGGTTGCGGAACTTCTTGATGATCGAGAAGATGTAGTCCCAGCGGCCGGCGTTGAGCCCGGCGGAGTGATCCCGCAACTCGTAAAGGATCTCGTCCATCTCGAAGGCGGCCAGGATGGTCTCGATCAGCACCGTGGCCCGGATGGTTCCCTGGGGCAGACCGATCCCGTCCTGGGCGGCGACGAAAACGTCGTTCCACAGCCGCGCCTCGAGGTGGCTCTCCAGCTTGGGGAGATAGAAGTAGGGGCCGCTGCCGGCGGCGACCAGCTCGGCGGCGTTGTGGAAGAAGAACAGCCCGAAGTCGAGCAGCGCCGCCGACACCGGGATGCCGTCGATCAGCACGTTGTTGTCGACGAGATGCCAGCCGCGGGGCCGCACCAGCAGCGTGGCCGGGATGTCGCTCAGGGTGTAGTGCCTGCCGTCGGGGGCGGTGTGCTCGATCGTGCGGCGCACCGCATCCACCAGGTTGATCTGGCCCTCGATGAGGTTGCTCCAGGTGGGAGAGCAGGAGTCCTCGAAGTCCGCCATGAAGACCCGGGCTCCCGAGTTGAGAGCGTTGATCATCATCTTGCGATCCACCGGCCCGGTGATCTCGCACCGACGGTCGGCCAGGTCGATGGGGATGGGGGCCACGGTCCAGGCGGCGGCGCGGATGTCGGCGGTGGCGTCGAGGAAGTCGGGCATCTCGCCACCGTCGATGCGCCGCTGCCGCTCCGCCCTGGCGTCGAGCAGCTCCCGCCGCACCGGGTCGAACCGGCGGTGGAGCCCGGCGATGAAGGCCAGCGCCTCGTCGGTGAGGATCTTGTCGTAGCCGGCGGCGATGCTGCCGGTGATGGTCACGCCGCGGTCCATGGCTCCAGTCCTTCATGCGAACCTTGCGCGTTTCACCCCGCATAGCGGGGTAAGTCGCTCAAAGTTCGCGGTTCGGCTACCCCTCCTCGGCCTCAGACGCCGGTTCCAGGTCGAGCGACGCCGAGTTCATGCAGTAGCGCAGCCCGGTAGGGTCGGGGCCGTCCTTGAACACGTGACCCAGGTGGGCGCCGCAGCTGGCGCACTCCACCTCGGTGCGGGGCACCAACATCTTGAAGTCGCCCTTGGCGTCGACGGCGCCGGGTTCGATGGGCTGGTAGAACGACGGCCAGCCGGTGCCAGAGTCGTACTTGGCGTCCGAGGAGAACAGCGGGGCGTTACACACCACGCAGCGGTAGGTGCCCTCGTCCTTGCTGTCCCAGTACACCCCGGTGAAGGCCCGTTCGGTGCCGGCCTCCTGGGTTACGTGGTACTGCTCGGGGGTCAGCCGGCTGCGTAGCTCGACATCGTCTGATTTGGTCATGATTGGATGCTACCGCCACCGGCGTACGAGCAGGCTGCCCCAGATCGCCGCTGGGAGTCCACTGTCCGTCAATCTCGGGGTCGCACGGCGAAGAGGCGCCGGCCACCGTCGGGCAGCGGCTCCTCGGCCTCGACGACATAGCGGTCGGCCAGGTAGCGGCGCAGCGCTTCCTCGTGATAGTCGGCGTGGATCTCGTACGGTCGCTTGTTCACCGCCAGCAGCCGCACCATGGGGTCGTCGGGTGGCACCCACTCCAGGATCACTCTGGCGTCGAGGTCGGCCAGCCAGTCGACCACCTGGCGCAACGGGACGTTGCGACCCACGACGAGGTGGTGGATGACGGCGAAGCACAGCACCAGATCTGGCGACGATCGCTGCTCGAGGCGGGGGCGCTCGCGGCCACGCCATCCCATCGCCGGAGAGGGGGCGGCCAGGTCCTGGAGCATGGGGAGGATGGTGTCGTTACCCTCGGCGGACAGAGCCAGAAAGAGCCCATCGAGGACCTCCTCGTCGGCGTCGACGGCGAGCACGGTGTCGGCCACGGTCGCCGCCAGCCGGGAGAAGTGCCCGTCGTTGGCCCCCAGGTCCCACACCACCTGCGGGCGGTGCTCGTCGACGACCCGCTCCAGGAAGGCTCTCTTGGGATGGCGGTGGCGGGTCACGTGGGTGCACTCATCGGCGTAGCGGTTCCACTGCGACCGGCCGTGCTCCCACGTCAGCGCGGTGATGATGCGTCGCAGTCCGGTGACGTTGTTGCGGATCAGCTCCTTGTCGAACCCGGCAGCACGGAACTCCGCGCGGAGATCGCGGGTGGTGTCCCGGTAGGACTTCTCGCTGCGGGCAGGGAGGGCGACGTGGAGCAGGGTCGCCTTGCGCAGCCGGTCACGGCCGGACAGCATCGCCGCCATCTGCGCCGCGGTGGGCCCTTCGGGGTCGCCCCGCAGCCACGGCTGGTACGGGATGCCGACGTGCGCCCGCATCAGCAAGGGGTATAGGTACTGGCGGAGGAACTGGCGGTAGCCGACCCAAACCTCACCGTGCTGTAGCGGTGCGAAGGATCCGATGTCGATGAACACCGGCCGGGCACCGACGAACTGGACGTTGTACGGGGTGGCGTCCTTGAGCGTCATGTCCTCGGCGAGGGCGGCGTCGAGCAGGTCCAACTGGAGGAGGGCGGCGGCGCGCAGCATCGAGAAGGTCCACTCGTACGGGTACGAGACGATGGGGATGCGGTCGTGGCGTAGCACTCCTGCCCAGTCACCCGCAGGGGTTGCCGCCACCTCCCCGACCAGCTCGGTGTCCACGATGCGGCCTCGTACCAGCTGCTCGCCGAAAAAGCGGGTGCGGTTGAGGGCGTGCCACGCTTCCAGGCCGCGCTCGTCGAGCGCTCGGTAGACCTGGCCGTCGACGGCGAAGACCCGGTTGCCGGGATCGCGGAAGGAGCCCGGATCGGGGGTCGCCGGAGACGCCGCGCCGGGGCGGGGGGCTTCGGTCATGCGACCCCGGACGGCTGCCCGGGAGCTACTCGGGCCGGGTGGCTGACGCGTCGGGCTCGCTGGCCCGAGTGGCCCCTGGCTCTTCGGCGGCGGTGTTGTTCTTCCGCTTGAAGATCTGGCGGCCCTTGGTCTTGACCAGGATGGCGACACCGGCGGCACCGCCGATGACCGCCTGGGCGATGAAACTGCCGGTGCCGGGATCCAGGTATGCGATGAGCTTCACGGTGCCTCCGCGGGAGGGATTCGATGTTGGAGGTAGCGGGCCGGACCCGCATCCGGTACCTCAGTGTACCGGTCATGGCGTCAACGTGAACGCCGGGTGACGTCGAGGTTGGTTGCCCGGGCCTGCTCGGGGTGATTCAATGCCGAGGAGAGCCGTCGTCGTCGGGGAGGGACTCCAGGCGCGATCTGCGGCTGATCATCCACACCACCGCGGCGGCGGTCTGGCTGGGGCATCGGTCACCCAGATGGTGGTGGCCCCCCGGCTCACCCGGCAGTCGCCCGAGGTGGCTGCGGCCCGGATGACGGCGGCCTGGGTAGGAAGCTGTACCCGGTGGCAGGTGTCGCCCTGCTGCTGTCGGTGTCGGGTTGGTGCTGCAATCCGATGTGTATGGGTTCTCCGATGTCTTCGTCGGCTTCGGATTCGTGGCGGTGGTGGTTCTCGGTGGGGTGCTCGGCGCCCGGGTATTCGCCCGGCGGCGGACTAGGCGGCGGACGCCTACCGGTCCGGGGACACTGCGACGGCTTCGGCGGCCATGGGCACCATCGGCACGCTCGACATCGCCCTGCCGGTGGTGGCCATTGCAGCCATGGTGATGCGCTGGGGAGCATGAGCGGGGAGGTCCCGTCGGTCGCTGTCGACGTCCCCCGGCTGGGGGCCGACCGCAGTAAGAACTGGGCCAGGTGGTCACCAACGTCGACGGGCCGCTGGCCAGCGGGTGGGCGTACGACGGTGCGTTCATCGCTTCGGGGGGAATCCAGGACGTGCCGGCGGGTTCGGTGCTGCTGGTGTACGGCGAGCGGGGGAGCCGCCGCCCGCCGGCCGTGGCTGAACCATCTCGTCCGGGCCGCCTCCCACTACGCGTCCCGGCAGGCCGACCTGCTCGCCGCCGGGATCACGTACTTCGGGCTTCTCGCGCTGTTTCCGGTCATCCTGCTCGCCGTCCCCATCGCCGGCGCCGTCCTCAGTGGACAGCCGGAGTTGCTCCGCGCTCTGATCCTGCAGATCCAGGTGGCCGTCGCGGGCGAGCTGGGAGTGGATCTGGTCGACGCCGTCCTGGTGGCCCTCGATCAGCGCGGCGTGATCGGGGTGATCGGCCTGCTGGGCCTGCTCTACGCCGGGATCGGCTGGCTCAGCAAACTCCGCCTGGCGATGCAGATGATCTGGCGGGGAACGCCGGACGAGCCCAGCTTCGTCAAGGACTTCATCCAGGACCTGCTCTCCCTGCTGGGCCTCGGTGGGGCGATCCTGGCGTCCCTCGCGCTCACCGCGCTCGCCACCGGCCTCACGTCCTTCGTCATCGACCTGGTCGGCCTGTCCGAAGTGCCCGGCATCGGCGTGGTCACCGCCCTGCTCGGCATCCTCATCGCGATCGCGGGCGGCACGCCGATCTTCCTGTGGTTGTTCATCAGGCTGCCGCACGTGGACGCGCCGGTCCGGGCTCTGATTCTGGATCTGGTACGCCTGGTAGCGCGGCGGCACGGTGGGCATCACCGCGGTGGGGGGTCTGCATGATCGCCAGCAACTCCGGCTCCTCGACGATCTGCCGCATCACCAGCGCCAGGTCGTACGGCGAGGAGCTCTGCCCGGACACGTCCAGGCCGGACGGCGTGCCCGCGACTGCTGTCACATAGGCAGACATAGGATCATCGTGCTAGGGTTTGAATCACTATCAGTGGAGGGGTGGTTACCATCGCAAAACACCGTCATTCGGTTAGTTGTCCGCACACCTCAGTATCCCGCGCCGGCTTCGCTGGGCGGATGTTCTCGGCACCGGTGGGCCATCGGGCTGGCACCCGTGATCCTCGGCGTGGGGTGGCGGCGGTGCTGGCCGTTGGGATCGTCGCCGCCATGGTGATCCTTGTTGGGATCGTGCGGTTGCCGGCAGCGTCGGCGCAACCGGCCACCGTTGACCTAGGTACGGCCGAGTCCTTCGCGGTGCTGGCCGGCAGTGCAGTCACCAACACCGGTCCCAGCGTGATCGATGGGGACCTCGGGGTGAGCC
>JACDBE010000025.1 GCA_013695075.1 Acidimicrobiia bacterium | reverse complement strand
GGCTCAGCCCGACCGCCTCCCGGGTGAGGGCGAACCGGGTGCCGAACACCCATGCCTGCTGGTAGGCGCGCTGGATGAGTTCGGCTCCGCCGATACCTCGCGAGAACCCCAGGTAGTTGCGGATCAGCGAGCTGGAGCCGGCCTGCCCGCCGATGGCGTCGCGTTCCACCACCACCGTGGCTAGCCCCTCCGACGAGGCGTACACCGCGGCGGAGAGTCCAGCGGGCCCGGCACCGACCACCACCACGTCGACCTCGGCGCCTTCGGGCAGGCTGGTGGGCATGCCATACGCTCGGGTGACCTCGGCATTGGTGGGATCGCGCAGCACCCGGCCGTCATGGAGGACTAACAACGGCACCTCGGCGGCTGGCTCCCCCAGCTCGGCGAGTAGGGCGGAGGCATCGGACGATCCGGTGGGTCGGAAGGCATGGGGGACGCCGCTGCGGGCCAGCATGCTGCGCAGCTCGTGCGCCCTGGTGGATCCGGGCTCTGCGATGACGGTGACCTCACGCGGCCTGCGGTCGACCGCCCGCTCCCATTCCATGAGGAACTCGGTGACGGTGCGATGGAAGTACTCGTCGGGTGACCGCCATGGCCGGAGCACGTAGTAGTCGATCTGACCCGTCGCCATCATGCGGAGCACGATGTCGGAGGCCACCGGGTCCGACCAGGCACCCCATTCGACGAGGAGCCCGCGCCGCAGGTCAGGGAAGGAACGCCGCCCCTCAGCGAAGATGGTGAGCCCGGAGGGCAGCGGCGTGGCATCGTCGGCGAGCAGCAGCGCCGTCATCCCGCCGCCGCGCTTGACCTCATCCATGACGGCGGCGGCCTCGACGACATCGTTGACGATGCGCACGTCGTAGTCAGCGGCGTAGCGTCGGCGCAGTTCCTCGCCGACCTGCGACCCACGGCCGCCGTCGGCGACGGCGACCAGGATGACCGGACGTTGCGCAGGCTGCGGTGTATCCGACATTCGGGCTCCCCGGTGGTCCCGCGGCACCCCCAACCGCCGCTTGGGAGTGTAGGCGCCACCCATCCCCAGATCTGGCGCCGACATCGGAGGATGCTTCCGGCTCTCGGCTGACGCCTCGGAGCGGTGCGGTCGGAGGCCGCAGCCCCAACCGCGGAGCTGCGCTGTTCGCGCAGCTCCCCAAATGCCGGAGGTGTTGGAGGGCCGGGCGGCGGTGTGGCAAACTCGGGAGATGGCGGTTCTCATGCAGTGCTGCTGTCGCCGCTCCCTGCGGAAGACTGACCGCCAGCACCGGGCCGCCGCAGCACCCCGAGATCGGATACGATCCGCTGACCGTCGGGAGGTCGGATGGTCGACACGTTCTGGGCAGGAGATGCAGGACTGGGCGGCGGACATGCTGGAGGCCCGCACCGGGGCCGGGGCCTCGGAGTGGAACCGTCGCATCGAGGCCACCGGGCCGTTCGAGGATGAGAACGGACTCCGTGCCTGGCTCGACCGTCAGGATGTCCACGGCTATCCCCAGGGGATGTTGGTGATGGAGCAGTTCGGCCATCCCGACTTCCTAGTTGCCACCTCCGATCAGCTGGTCGACCCCAGGGTCTGCGGCTCGAGGTTGAGGCGACGGGCCGCGTGCCGGCCAAGCGGATCGGCAACGGGGCGATGCCGGTGCGCATCGCCTTGACCTCCGCCGACGAGGTCGACGACGAGGTCATCGGTTTCATGGCGCTGGCCTATCGGGAGAACTCGTGACCGTCGATCGGTTGGGCGGCGGCGGTGGGCGGTCGCTGATCGAGCGCCGCCGGTTCATCTGGGCCCTGGGCTCGGGGGCGCTGGCGGTGGGCGTGCTCGGGGTGGCGGCGTGCGGGGAGCAGTCGGGCGGGGCGACCTCGACGTTGCGGGTTACCTCGCCCGCATCAGGCGCTGGGACCGTTGCCTCCACCACGACGACCCGGCCTGGCACCACCAACGGTGCGGTCGACGCCTCCGCACCGCTGTCCTGGGTGGAGGCTTCGTTCGTGTTCGTCTCCGCCTACATCCTCGAGCGCGGCGGCCGCGCCTGCATCGTCGACACGGGGGTGGCGCAGAGCGAGGCCACCCTGGAGGAGGCGCTGGCCGGCCTCGACCTGGGATGGGATGCGGTCGACCACATCGTGCTCACCCATCACCACCGGGATCACACCGGAAGCCTGGGGGCAGCCGCCGATCTCGCCGGCGGCGCCACTCTGTACGGCGGTGAGGCCGACATCGCCTCGATCGATGCCCCGCGTGAGATGGTGGCGGTGGGCGACGGATCGGAGGTGATGGGGCTCCAGGTGATCGAGACCCCGGGCCACACCGCCGGCTCGATCTCGCTGTTCGACGCCGGCACCGGTGTGCTCATCGTCGGCGACGCCCTCACCGGAGGCGGCGGGAGCACGGTCTCCGGGTCCAATCCCCAGTTCACCGACGACGTCGAGATGGCCCGGGCAAGCGTGGTCAAGCTGGCCGCCCTGTCGTTCGAGACCATCCTGGTCGGCCACGGCGAACCGGTGCTCACCGAGGGCTCCGAGGTGCTCGCCGCCTATGCCGCCACCCTCGACGGCTAGCTTCCACCCTGCCCCGGCTTGGCCAGGGAGCGGCGCGGATATCGCACTTTCGCTGGAGTAGGAAGGGCGGGCGGAGGCCGCTCGTCACGGTCGGAGCCGAGCCCGCAGGGCGAGGCGC
>JACDBE010000014.1 GCA_013695075.1 Acidimicrobiia bacterium | reverse complement strand
CGCTGCCCTCAGCGCCGCCGACATCAACATCCCGCTCACCTATGAGGACTTCGAGCAGATCGGCTCCGGATTGGGGGCGGCCGGGTTCATGGTCTACGACGACACCGCCTGCATGGTCGAGGTGAGTGCGGTGCTGTCTCGGTTCCTGTACGTGGAGTCGTGCGGGCAGTGCCTGCCGTGCAAGCTGGGCACCGGCAACATCACCGGCGCCCTCAGCCGGATCCGAGACGGCGACGGCACGGATCACGACCTCGATCTCATCGAGGAGCAGCTCCGGGTGGTAGCCGACGGCAATCGCTGCTACCTCCCGGTCCAGGAGCGCAACCTGGTATCGAGCCTGCTGCGCAGCTTCCCGGCCGACTTCGCCGCCCACCTCGACGGGTGGTGCCCATCCGAGCGCACGGAGTACACGCTGCCCAAGCTCGTCGACCTCACCGACGGGGTCGCCGTTTACGACGCCAACCAGCAACGAAAGCAACCCGACTGGACGTATCGTTGAGCCACGGGGTGAGAGACCTCTCATCTGGCTCCCATCGCCGTCTCATCTTGGCGTCCGACCATCGGTCGATGAGTCCTGGGCGCTCGAACAAGCTCGAACAGGGTTGTAGATCGCTCCTCGCCGCCACGATGGGAGGATCCACAGGCCGCGACCGACGAGCGCCCATCGGCCGGGTAGGCTCCCGGGGCTCGTTCGCCGAGCCTGTAACCACGCAAGAGTCGGACGACACCCTCATCGAACGGTGCCGGAAGGGCGACGCCGACGCATGGCGGCGACTTGTCGACCGCTACCAGCGACTGGTCTACTCCATCCCCCTCAACTATGGGGCATCGGCGGCCGACGCCGCCGACATAACCCAGATCACCTTCGCCATCCTCATCCAAAGCCTCGACGATCTGCGGGAAGGCACCCGGCTGGCGCCATGGTTGGGGACGGTGGCGAGAAGGCACACCTGGCGGCTGCTGGAGCGGTCCCGCCGGGAGGCGGTGGGGACCGAGGATGACATCGCGGCGGCCGAGTCGACCGGTGGCGACGCCGAGCCCAATCCGCTGGAGATCCTGGAAACGGTGATGTGGCTCGACGACGGCCTTTCCCAGCTCGACCAGCGCTGTCGGGGCTTGCTGTTGCTTCTCTACCTCAGCCCGGACGAGCCCTCGTATGCCGAGGTGGCGGAGCAGTTGGTGACGCCGGTGGGAAGCATCGGCCCCACCCGTGCCCGGTGTCTGGAGCGACTGCGAAGGGTGTTGGGTGAGGAATAGGGCCGCAGGAGAACCCTGTATTTCCGGGGCCGTCCCACGGCATTGATAGTTGGTTGAAACGAGGGGGAACAGCGGTGGCTGGTACAGGACGAACGGGCTTCAAGGTTCTGATTGACTGGTTGGAGGGTCGGCTCGACCGTGCTGACGTCGAGCGGGTATTCGCCGAGCTGGAAGGCGCCGATCAGGCTACCCGTGATCGCATCGATTGGCTGCGAGTTTTTCTCGAGAGGTCGCGGACCGTGGCGCTGACCGATCCCCCACCCGAGCTCACCGCGACCTTGGTGGCTCGCTTCGAGGGGTACGCCACCCACCGGCAGTCCCCGGGGATGTTCGAGCGGGTTCGAGCGGCCCTCACCTTCGACAGCCGGCTGCACCCGCTGGCAGCAGGTGTCAGGCAGGGAGGGCCGCTCGACCTGAGGCGCAACCTGGTGTTCTCCACGGAGTCGGTCGACGTGGCCATCGATGTGTTTCCCATCGGCGCCTCTGCGCTGGTCGAGCTCGAAGGCCAGATCCTCGAGGGGGGCGAAGGCGCAGGCGACTGGGCAACGGTGCAGCTCATGGCCGACGGCATGGAGGTGGCTATCACGGGCATCGACCGCCATGGTGAGTTCTTCCTGACCGGCATACCACTGGGCGACTACGAGCTGGTGGTGACAGCCGAGCGGGCGGAGATCATATTGGCACCGGTGTCCTTGTAGGCGATTGATGACGACCCCTGCAGAACCGGTTCGTGCCATTCTCGGTGCCCACTCTCGCCGTGGCCAGATCGAGACCGCCCGCCGGGCCGGCATCCTCGACCGAGAGGCTCTCGAGGGCCTGTTGGATACCGCATCGGAGATGATGGCAGCCGACCCCGGCACCGCCGGTCGGCTCACTTATGTGGTGGGGGTGCTCTGCGAGTCGATCGGCTGGGACGCCGGTGTTCACCGCTCCTTGTACCAACGGGCTCAGACTCATGCCATCGGTGGCGACCTCGGGGAGGCTCGACGGTTGATCGAGGCGGCCCGAGCGGGGTTCATGAGCCTCGGTCTGGTGACCGAGGCATTGCGCACCAACCTGGGACTGCTCCATGTCCTCAACGAGCTGGGACTCCATGCGGAGGCGCTCGAGGCCGGCCAGCAGATCCTCACCGAGCTGGCGAGACCCGACCAACCAGGGCGCCATCCTCAGATTTCCCTCATGGTCGGCCTCGCCCATCAGAACCGTGCCGTCTGCTTCGAGAGCATGGGTCGGTATCCCGATGCGCTCGAGGCCGCCACCGAGGCGGAGAAGGTCTACTTCCAGCTCGAGGCGGTCGACCGTCTCGGTGAGGTGGCCAACAACAAGGCCGTAACCCTCAAACATCTTGGTCGGGTCACCGAAGCCCTCGGCGAGCTCGAACGAGCTGCGGAGGTGTTCGCTCGGGCCGGGTCGCGCCGAGCCCACGCCCAGACGCTCGCCAACCTGGGGGAGACTCATCTCATCGTCGGCCACTACGTCGAAGGGCTGGAAGCCTTTACGCAAGCCCGCACCATCTTCGAGTCGCTTGACTCCGAGATCGACCTTCACCTTCTTCTCTTGGACACCGCCGATGCGTATCTGTCGCTCAACCTGTATGCCGAGGCTCTCGACGCCTACCGAGAGGCCGAGGCCGGTGTGGCGGCGGCGGGGATGACCCATCACCGCGCCCGGGCGTGCCGGGGAACGGGCAACGCCCTCGCCGGGGAAGGGAGGCTGGACGAGGCCGACGCGGCGTTCGCCGTGGCCGCCGAGCTGTTCGCCGAGGCCGGCAATATGCCCCTTCTCTGCTCGGTGCTGCTGGAGCAGGCCGACCTGCTGGAGCGGCAGGGTGATCACCTCGCTGCGCTGGACACCGCCGAGAGGGCGGCGGCTCTGGTCGACGCCGACGGCTCCCCGCTGGAGGCCCTGTATGCACGACTCCGGCTGGCGGATCTTCATCTTCCCGATCCGGAGGCGGCTGAGCCCCACCTTCGGGAAGCCGAACGGCTGGTGACAAGTCTTCCGTTGCCCCACCTCCAGTACCGCCTCAACCAGAGGCTTGGCCGCCTTCGTCTCCTCCAGGGGCGGGTGGCGGAGGCCCAGGCAGTGTTGGAGGAGGCGGTGGCGGCGGTGGAACGGCTGCGGATGTCGCTCCCCCAGGAGGCACTGCGGACCTCCTTCCTGCGCGACAAGATCTCCGCCTACGAGGACCTCATTCGCCTCCACCTCGATGGGGGAGAGCCCGAGGGGAGCAGGCGTGCTCTTGCGGTGGCGGATAGGGCCAAGTCCCGCACCCTGGTCGATCTGCTCTCTGGGGTGATCGGCACGGATCAGACGACCGATGGAGCCGCCCGGGCTCAACTCGAGTCCCTCCGGGCCGATCTCGACGCCGTCTACAACCAGGCCCATGAACGAGGCGGCAACGGGCTGCGGCGGACCGCGCCGGGATATCTGACCGAGCGGGCGGTGGAGCTGGAGCAACGGATCCGTCACCTCCAGGTCCGCTCCTCCACCTCCCAGGCGGTACCCAATGCCGCCGCTCTCCGGGACGCTCCGGTTTCGCTTCCTCCGGGGACGGCCATGATCTCGTATCACCTCCT
Organism: Acidimicrobiia bacterium; assembly: GCA_013695075.1. Lineage (GTDB taxonomy): Bacteria > Actinomycetota > Acidimicrobiia > Spongiisociales > UBA5794 > JACDBE01. The sequence continues at coordinate 2,474 of JACDBE010000014.1, read as the reverse complement.
CGGCCGGGAGACGATTGCCTTTTGTCACTATCAGGACCGGATACAGGTGGTTCGCTCGTTGATTGACCCGGTCGAGCTGGCCCGGCTGATCCGCCGGCTCAACAGCCAGTTGGATCGGTTCCGCTCTGGCCGTCTGTTCGCCGCCAGGCATGCACAGGCTCTCACCCGATCCGCCAATCGGGTGCTGGGTGATCTGTACCGCCGGGTGATGGAACCCGTGCTCGCCGCTCTGGACGGCACCCCGGAGGAGCTGGTGATCATCCCCCACGGCCCCCTCCACCAGATTCCCTTCCACGCTCTTTACGACCAGGACGCCTACCTCCTCGACCGCTTCCGGATCTCCTATGCCCCGAGCGCCACGGTTGACGCCATGTGCCAGAGGCGACGGACATCTCACCCGGGCCGGTCACTGGTGCTGGCCGTGCCCGATGCTCGAATCCCCGGGGTGGCACGGGAGGCTGAACAGGTGGCGAGCCATCTCGACCGGCCGACGGTGCTGGTAGGGGAGGAGGCCACCATGGGTGCCTTCGAGGACCTGGCCCCCCGCTCGGCCACCATCCACCTCGCCTGTCATGGGCTGTTCCGAGCCGAGAACCCGATGTTCTCCGCCTTCCGGCTCGCCGACCGCTGGGTCACGGCCGGTGAGGTGATGCGACTGCGGTTGCCGGCGAGTGTCGTCACCCTGAGCGCGTGTGAGTCGGGAAGCGGCCGGATCCTGGGAGGAGACGAGATCATCGGGCTGACCAGAGCATTCCTCGGAGCCGGTGCGGCCGCCGTGGTGGTGAGCCTGTGGCTGGTGGAGGATGAGGCGGCTGCACTGCTGATGGGCCACTGGTACCGCCTTCTCGCCCAAGGCACCGGGGCGGCGGCGGCTCTGGGAGAGGCCCAACGCCGGCTGAGAGAGCTGTTTCCCCACCCCTACTACTGGGCGCCCTACGTGCTGGTGGGGAGGCGGAGTTGACCAACCAACAGACGAGGAGTCTCATCATGAATGGCAAACCGATGGCCCTGCTGGTGGCGGTGGTGTGGGCGGTGCTGTTGCCGGTCGTCCCGGCCGGCGCCCATCATCCCGAGCCGGCCTATGTCCCCGACCAGGTGGTGGTCAAGCTCGCGCCGGGCTCGGGTGCCAGCATCGACCAGATCAACACCACATGGGCCACCTCCACCGTGGAGACGGTGTTCGCCAGCCGAGGCATCTATCTGCTGTCCACCCCCCAAGGTGTCGACCCTGAAGGCCTGGCCGAGGAGATGGAGGACGATCCGCGCCTGGCATACGCCGAGCCAAACTTCCACTCGAACGGCGCCGAGTTTCAGAGCCACAGCATCTACGCCTGGGGGGATCTGCTCACCGCTCGGAGCTCGACCGATCCCACCCTCTTTGCCGGCCAGTACGCCGTCGACATGTTGGGCCTGTCGGGTGGGCTGCCAACCGGCGATGGTGTGGTGGCGGCCGTTCTCGATACCGGCGTCCAGGCCACCCATCCGCTGTTGGCCGGGCGGCTGACCGCGGCACGGTACGACTTCATCGACGATGACCCCGATCCCGACGACGCCGGCAACGGGCGAGACGACAACGGCGACGGTCTGATCGACGAGGCAGTCGGCCACGGAACCCACATCGCCAGCCTGATCGGCCTGGTGGCGCCCGACGCTCAGGTGATGCCGTTGCGGGTGCTCAACTCCGACGGCGAGGGCAACGTCTTCGTGATCGCTGAGGCCATCGAGTTCGCCCTCGAGAACGGGGCTCACGTGCTCAGCCTGAGCCTCGGCTCCACCAACGAGTCGGAGCTGTTGGAGGAGGTGCTCGAGGAGATAGCCGAGGACGATCTGGTCGTGGTGGCGGCGGCCGGCAACCTCGACTCCACCCAGCCGTTCTACCCAGCGGCCACCGAGGATGTGCTGGGAGTCACCGCCATCGGACCGGGTTATGTCCGGTCACCGTTCTCCAATCATGGGTCCTGGGTCGACCTGGCGGTCCCCGGGGAGGACATCTACGGCGCCTACCCGAACGACCAATATGCCTGGTGGGGCGGCACCTCGATGTCGGTGCCTCTGGTGGCGGGCCAGGCTGCCGTGCTGCTGGGGGTCGACTCAGACCTCGAGCCCGAGGACGTGAGTTATCTGATCACATCCACGGCCCTATCGGTCGATCCGTACAACCCTGACCACGTGGGTCTGCTCGGCCGGGGGGTACCAGACATAGCGGGCAGTGTGACGGCCCTCGCAACCGTCGACCTGGACGAGCTCGGGTAACGCAACGCCCGCCCTCCGGGAGCGTGAATCAATCACCCCCACCAACGGAGGGCCGAGATAGTCGCTTCGTCATCGTGTTCCTTTCTGACTCCCCTTGGGATGAGTCCGAGGCGACGGGGCGGGCGGTTCACGGTGTCAGATCGCAGGCGTCTCGTCGTCGATGGGACGCCCCACGGTCAGCGCCTCCCGCATGCCGGCATCGAGGCTGCCGAGCGAGGCGT
>JACDBE010000004.1 GCA_013695075.1 Acidimicrobiia bacterium | reverse complement strand
CCCGGGCTGGGCTCCGGAGGGGTGTAGCTCTAATTGGCAGAGCGCCGGTCTCCAAAACCGGAGGTTGTGGGTTCGAGCCCCGCCACCCCTGCGACTGGCAGGATCGCCAAGGTCCGAGGAGGATCGTTCGTCGTGAACCGAGAGATGCGTCGCATCCAGGAGAAGGATGAGGAGCGGGCCAAGAGACGACGCGCCGAGGGCGCCAAGCCTCGCGTCAAGGAACGGGTCGGCTTCCGCCAGTACCTGCGCGAGGTGCGCCAGGAGATGAAGCGCGTCGCCTGGCCAACCCGCGAGCAGACCATCACCTACACGGTGGTGGTGCTGGCCGTTACCACCATCGTCGGGCTGCTCACCTTCGGGCTCGACTTCGCCTTCAAGACCGGTGTCCTCGAGATCCTCAGCGTCTCCTGACCATGACCAGCAACGACACTTCCACCGTGCGTGAAGACGCGCCCGCCGCCACCGACGCACCGGTCGAGCCGGTGGAGCCGGTCGACACCACCCCGGCCAGCCCCTACGACCTGCCCGGGTCGTGGTACGTGGTGCACTCGTACTCCGGCTACGAGAACAAGGTGCAGGCCAACCTGGCCACCCGGGTGAAGTCGATGCACCTGGAGGACAAGGTGTTCGACGTGGTCATCCCCCTCGAGGAGGTCGTCGAGTTCAAGGGTGGCAAGAAGATCAACGTCATGCGCAAGAAGTTCCCCGGGTACATCCTGGTGCGGCTCTTCATGGACGATGACACCTGGTATGCGGTGAGGAACACCCCGGGGGTCACCGGGTTCGTCGGATCAGGCTCCAAGCCGACGCCACTGAGCCGGCGCGAGGTGGAGCGCATCCTCGGTGTCCGCAAGGACGAGGAGGAGCGCAAGGAGCCGCGGTTCAAGCCGGCGTGGGAGGTGGGCGAGACGGTGCGGGTCGTCGAAGGCCCCTTCGCAGACTTCAACGGGTTGATCGAGGACATCAACGTCGACCAGTCCAAGGTGACCGTCCTCGTCGACATCTTCGGCCGGGAAACCCCGGTCGAGCTCAACTTCGATCAGATCCTCAAGTTCTAAGGCAGGTTTCGATGGGCCGCAAACGGTTGGTGACCGTGCTCAAGCTGCAGATTCCCGCCGGACAGGCCAGCCCGGCTCCTCCGGTGGGCCCGGCATTGGGTCAGCACGGGGTCAACATCATGGAGTTCGTCAGGGCGTACAACGAGGCCACAGCGAGCCAGACGGGCACCATCGTCCCCGTCGAGGTGTCGATCTATGAGGACCGCAGCTTCGCCTTCGTCACCAAGACTCCGCCGGCGGCGGTGATGCTCCGCCAGGCGGCCCGGGTGGAGAAGGGCTCCGCCGAGCCCCACAAGGTGAAGGTGGCGTCGGTGACCAGCGACCAGGTGCGCCACATCGCCGAGACCAAGATGCCCGACCTCAACGCCAACGATGTAGAGGCGGCGATGAAGATCGTTGCCGGCACCGCCCGTTCGATGGGGATCACCGTCGACGGGTGATCGTGACCCGTCGGGTCCACCCGACGCCGCCGTGGGAGGGGCCACCCGCCCCGTCCGAACCACAAGGAGCACCACTATGGCAAAACTCACCAAGGCGCGGGCCGAGGCCGCCCGCCGCTATGACAAGCTGGCGCTGCACTCCCCGGCCGACGCGCTGGAACTGGTCAAGGCAATGGCCCACGCCAAGTTCGTCGAGGGCATCGACGCCGTCTTCCAGCTGGGTATCGATGCCAGGAAGGCGGATCAGCTGGTGCGGGGCACCGTCTCGCTACCCCATGGCACCGGTAAGACCGTGCGCATCCTGGTGTTCGCCGAGAGCGACGACGCCAAGGCTGCCGAGGCCGCCGGCGCCGATGTCGTCGGCGGCAAGGAGCTGGCCGAGCAGCTCAGCGCCGGCCGGGCTCTCGACTTCGACCTGACGCTGGCCACCCCGGCGATGATGCCCCACGTGGGCAAGCTGGGCCCGATCCTGGGGCCCCGCGGCTTGATGCCCAACCCCAAGTCGGGCACGGTGACCGCCGACATCGGCACCGCCGTCTCCGAGTTCAAGGCGGGTCGGGTGGAGTACCGCAATGACCGCTACGGCAACGTCCATGTCCCGATCGGCAGGGTCTCCTTCGAGGTGCCGCAGCTGCGGGCCAACCTGGGGGCCGTCGCCGACGAGCTGATCCGCAACCGCCCGGCTTCGGCCAAGGGTCGCTTCATCCGGCGGGTGGCGGTGTCGTCGACCATGGGCCCCGGTGTCCGCGTTGATCCGTCCCAGGTCGACGATCTGGTGAAGTCGCTGCGGTGACCCTGCGGGAAACTGGCACTTGACCCGCCACGGGCATCGGGCGCTACAATACGCCTGTCCACAGATCACGGGGATCGGGCGACCGGACTGACGATCCACCACCGTCAAGAGGGTCGGCTCTTTGGCCACGGGTGGCCTCGATGACCAGCCCCTACCCTGGTCGCCACCGGTGGAGCGAGTAGATGGCTTCCTGGCCCGCCGTCTACCCGAATCCTCACGAGCGACGCCTCCCGGCGCCGATCCCCGTATTCGAGAGCGAGCCCCCGGACCGGGGGCTCGCTCGGCATTGTCGGACTCCCCTCTTCGGCGCTTCTTGATGGTGCCCCTGGTAGTGCTTGATGGTGCCCCTGGTAGTGATCGTCTTGGCGACGCCCGCCACCCCGGCTACCCTCTCCGCCGCACAACCCATCGACCCCAGACCGCAGGTGCCCTCGGGCATGAGT
>JACDBE010000378.1 GCA_013695075.1 Acidimicrobiia bacterium | reverse complement strand
CCAGAAGCGGTAGCGGGCGGCGATGGCATTGGCGGTGTCGGAGAAGGTGGCGGTGCCCTTGTCCGCCGCCACCACCAGGTAGGTGTCGTCCTCGTCGCCAATGACGACATCGGGTGGATGGATCACGCTGCCGCTCACCAGGTTGTCGGTGACGTCGAGCAGCCCGCTGATGAAAGTGGTGTACGCCGCCAGCACCGCCTCGGGCATCCGCGCCGGATCGATCGGTGGGCGGCGGAGCACGAAACCCCCCTTGGATCCGGTGGGGACGATGACGGCGTTCTTCGTCATCTGGGCCTTCATCAGCCCAAGGACCTCGGTGCGGTAGTCCTCCCGGCGGGTGGACCACCGGATGCCGCCTCGGGCCACCCGCCCGCCCCGGAGGTGCAACCCCTCGACGTCGCGGTGGTAGACGAAGATCTCGAACAGGGGCGCAGGTTTGGGCATCCCGGGGACGTCGGCGGAGCGGAACTTGAAGGCCAGCGATCCCCGGTCGGGGCGGTAGGCGTTGGTCCGCACCGTTGCCTGGATCAGCCCCAGTATGGCCCGCAGGATCCGATCCTCGTCCAGCGACTCGACGGCGTCGAGCCCGGCGAGGATCCTGGCGGTGATCTCCTTCTCCTCCACCTCGGCGTCCGGGCCCTGCCGGGCTGGATCGAAGCGCTGCTCGAAGAGGTCCACCAGATCGCGGGCGATGGTGGGGTGGGCAACCAGGGCGTCGTTGACGTAGTCGGCGGCGAACGCCAGCCGCACCCGGCGCCAGTAGGTGCGGTAGGCGCGCAGTATTTCCAGCTGGTGGTAGGTGAGGTCGCCCACCAGGATGAGGCGGTTGAGCGAGTCCGATTCGGTGTCGTCGTCGAGGACGGCGCTCACGGTTTCGATGAGGCGGTCGCCGCAGGCACCCAGGTTGATCTGGCGCCCGGCGGCGTCGACCACACCGAAGTCGTGAATGACCACGTCCTCGTCGGAGACCAGCCGGGTGGGGACCTCCTCCACCACCCGCAGCCCCAACGCCTCGAGGGTGGGCATGATATCCGACAGCATCATCTTGCCGTCTGCCTTGTACACCGCCAGCCGGCTCAGCGGGTGCGAGCCGCCCACCTCGTTCTGTAGCCCAACAACGGGCTCGCCGCTGCCATCGGCGAGTTCCTGGAGCCTGACGATGTCGCCGATGACCAGCTCCGGTTCCATCGAGTTGCGGTAGTAGTCGGGGAACTCGCCGGTCCAATGCTCGGCCAGCATGTGCCCCTTGCGCTCGCCAAGACGGTCGCTGGCCAGTTCGGTGATGCGCTCGTCCCACGTCTTGGTGATGTCGAGCACCTCGAGCTCCAGCTCCTCGACATCGACGGCGGGGATCTGTCTGTCGGAGATCCACACCGTGAAGTGGAGCCGGGCGGTATCGGTCTCCCCCAGCGCCAGCCGGTAGTCCACGGACGATCCCCCGAAGCGTTCCATGAACAGGTCCTGCAGCTTGCGGCGGATGGGGGCGTTGAAGCGGTCGCGGGGCATCACCACCAGGAGTGACACCGATCGCTGCAGCAGGTCGCGGCGTAAGAACAACCGCACCTGCTCGCGTTCCTGTAACTCCACCAGCCCCACCATCGAACGCCGGATGTCGTCGGTGGGGGTGGCGAACAGCTCGTCCTTGGGGAAGCTCTCGAAGAGCTGGACCAGCTCCTTGTAGTAGTGCGACCCCTCCATGGTGTCCTCGGCCTCGAGGATCTGGTTGAGCTTGGAGCGCAGGATGGGGATCTGCGATACCGGGGCCATGTACGCCTTGGAGGTGAACAGTCCCAGCATGCGGACCTCGCCGACGACCTGCCCGTCGGGGCCTACCCGCCGCACCCCGATGTAGTCCAGCTTGGAGCGGCGGTGGACCCGCGACAGCCCGTTGGTCTTGGTGATCACCACCAGGTTGCCGCTCTCGTAGCGGGCCCGCAGCTCCGGGTTGAGGTCGTCGAGCAGCACCGGCTCGGAGAAGGCGGACTGCCCGGTGTCGGTGAGGATCCCTAATCCTGACTCGGGAACGGCCACCACCGCCCGGCCCTTCGGGGTGTCGACGATCTTGTACTCCCGGTAGCCGAGGAAGACGAAGTTGTTGTCGAGCAACCACTCCAGGTAGGCCACCGCCTCGGTTATCTCCGCCTGGTCGTAGCGGGCGCTGCTCTCCTTGACCGCCTTGATCATGCGGTACACGGCACCCTGCATCGGCTCGAAGTCGACGACGGCACGGCGCACGTCGCGCAGCACGATGCCCAGCTGCTTGGTCAGCTGCTCCGCCTCGTCGTCGGTGAGCTTGCGGGCCAGCTCGTAGTGCTGCAGCGACTCGCGGTTGGGGGCGGTGCGGGTGGGCAGGATGGCGACGATGTCGCCATCCACCCCCCGCTGGATGCCGAGTACCGGGTGGAACACCCGCTCGATGGTGTGACCCCGACCCTGGATCTCGTTGATCACCGAGTCGATGAGGAACGCCATGTCGGGGCACACCACCTCCACCACCGACCCGCCGGGCTCATAGCCGTACTGATCCATGGTGGGCGTGAACACCCGCACATCCATGCCGTCGGCGTCGTGGGCGTTGGTGTAGTCGTACACCGACAGCACCTGGGCGGCGATCTCGTCCGCGGTGGTGCCGGTCAGGTAGTCGAGTGGGACCCGGTTGAGGTAGCGGCGGGAGAACTCGGCAAGTACCGCTGGGTCGGCGTCGACCCGCTCCGCCCGCAGCTTGGCGATACGTTCGCAGAGCCCCTCGACGGCCACATCATGTGGTTCCACCGTCCCCAGTGTGCTCACGTCCTCAAGTTACCCCCCCGACCGTCGCCGTGCAGCGACCGTTTCCACCGACCGGGTGCCGCCGGCGGCGATGGTCACTGCGTCAGCTCGGGCCGGCCCGCTTCGCCGCCTTGGCGGCCCGCTTTGTCATCTGGTAGTCGGCCAGCGCTTGTGGCGAATCGACGTCGCCCAGGGTGGGATGGGAGGGCAGTACCTCGTCCATCCCCGCCAGGCCCACCCGCAGCTGCTTGCCCAGCACCGCCAGCAGCGACGCCACCTTCATGTCCCCGAAACCGGGCAAGGCAGCGATGCGCCGCTTGAGGTCTTGCCCGTCGCCGGCCTCGGCCCACAGCCGCCCGGCGTCACCGTCGTAGGTGTCGGTGATGTGGGCGGCGAGCTGCTGGACCCGTTTCGCCATAGCCGAGGGGTAGCGGTGGATGGCGGGCGGACCCTTGGCGGCCGCTTCCAGCTCATCGGGGTCCATGGCGGCGAGATGCTTCGGGTCGATCGT
>JACDBE010000375.1 GCA_013695075.1 Acidimicrobiia bacterium | reverse complement strand
ACCTCCGCCAGCGCCGAAGGGGTGAGCGGATCGCCGGCGTCGAGGGCTCTGGCGGCGTACCCCTGGACATCGGTCACTGCCGGGAGCAGCCCGGCGGGTACCGCCCGCAACTCGATCATCCCAGGTTCGATGGGCGAGCCGGCGGCAACCGGGGTGGTGAGGAAGGGATGCTCGACGGTGGCGCTCCCCGCCACATCGACGGCGATCGCCGCCACCAGGACGAGCCCGGCGGCGATGCGGCGCAGGTAGGGAGGTCGGGCCAACCACAGCATCCTCCGACCGTAACCCATCAGCGAGCACCGCAGAAGGGGGTTGACCTCCCCGTCCCTCCCCCCGAAGGGGGAGGGTGCCTCCCGCAAGCAGGGGGAATGGTGGGGGGACTTGCGGAAGGCGCACGGGGAGGGATCTGGCTTGGCCCGGGAGCCGCACACCGTGCGTTATGGGGGTTGAGGGTGCGTGTGGTCTAAAGACGGTCGGGGTACCCGCGACTCTAGCTGCGTCCCCACCCGATCCCCGCATCGGCGGCGATCAGTTTCCTCCCGTGCCTGCTTCCCCTCCCTTGTCTGTTTCCCCTCCCTTGTGGAGGGGTGCCGAGCGGAGCGAGGCGGGGAGGGAAGCCGGTCGTCGCTCGAAGTAGACTCGGCGGCCGTGAACTCCGCCGCTCATGCCGTCCTACCCGACGGCGGTCGCCGTCACCACCAGCCATCGTGAAACCCTTGGGCGAGGCCCAGGCGGTGGTCCTCGACACCGTCTCTCCGCTGCCGGTGGTGTCGGTACCGCTGGGTGAGTGCCTCGGCTTAGCTCTGGCGGAGGCGGTGGTGGCCGGCCACGACCTGCCCCCCTTCGCCAACTCGGCCGTCGATGGTTACGCGGTGCGGGTGGGCGACGTCGTCGCCGTCCCCGTGGAGCTGCACGTGGTGGGCAACGTGGCGGCCGGGTCCGTCCCACTGACGGCGGTGACCCCGGGTTCGGCGGTCAAGGTCATGACCGGGGCGCTTCTGCCCGACGGCGCCGAGGCGGTGGTGCGGGTGGAGGACACCGAGACCGCCGACGGGGTGGTACGCATCCTGGTATCGGTCCCCTCTGGGTTGGCGATTCGGCCCGCCGGCGGCGATGTGCCCGCCGGCACCGAGGTCATGGCGGCCGGCGAGCGGTTGGCCGCCGCCCATCTGGGGGTGCTGGCCAGCCTGGGGGTCTCGGCGCCCCGGGTACGGCGGCGCCCGGTGGTGGCGTTGCTGTCGACCGGCGACGAACTGGTGCCGGTGGAGACGGTGGACCTGAGCGGAGGCTTGATCCGCGACGCCAACCGTTCCACGCTGGCGGCGCTGATCACCGATGCCGGGGCAGTGGTCGTCGACCACGGGATCGTCGGCGACGACCCGCAGCGGCTGCGCCGGGTGCTCGACGAGGCAGCGGGCTCTGCCGATGTCATCGTGTCCAGTGGCGGGGTGTCGATGGGTGACCACGACGTGGTCAAGGAGATGTTGATCGATCTGGGTACGGTGGACTTCTGGCAGGTGGCGATGCAGCCGGCCAAGCCGCTCGGCTTCGGGTCGGTCGACGGGGTGCCGTTCTTCGGGCTTCCCGGCAACCCGGTGTCGGTGTATGTGGCCTTTGAGCAGTTCGTCCGTCCCGCTCTGCTCACCATGCTTGGTGCCGCCGCGGTGTTCCGCCCCCGGGTGCGGGGCGTCCTCGACGACGGGGCCTCCACCGACCCCGCCAAGACCGTCTTCCTGCGCACGGTCGCCGCCCCCGACCCCACCGGTGCCTGGCACGCCCGGTCGGCCGGCGGCCAGGCCTCCAACGTGCTGTCGGCAATGGCCGCCGCCAACGCCTTTGCCGTGATTCCGGTGGGGTGTAGCGACGTGGCCGCGGGCGCCGCCGTCGATCTCGAGCTGTTCACCGTCCCCAGCACTCGCACCCGCCGCGAGGTGCTCGGTGGATGAGCACGCCGCAGGCCTCACCCACCTCACCGAGTCGGGCGAGGTGCACATGGTCGATGTCTCCGCCAAGTCGGTCGCCGCACGCACCGCCATCGCCGAGGCTCACGTCGCCCTGTCGCGATCGGTGCGGGAGATGGTCTTCTCCGGTGAGCTACCCAAGGGCGACGCTCTCGCCGTGGTCCGCGTCGCCGCCATCATGGGCGCCAAGAGCACCCCGCAGCTGATTCCGCTGTGTCACCCGGTCGGTCTCGACGCCGTCGAGGTCGAGGTCGAGCCAACCGAGACCGGGGCCCGCATCGTTGTCACCGCCCGGGTGGAGGGCAGGACCGGGGTGGAGATGGAGGCGATGACCGGCGCCGCCGTCGGTGCCGTCACCCTTTACGACATGATCAAGGGTGTCGACCGGGGTGCCGTCATCGGTCCGGTGCAGCTGCTCTCCAAGAGCGGCGGGTCGTCGGGGGAGTGGCGACGATGAAGGCGGCGGTGATCACCGTATCCGACCGGGTGTCGATCGGGGAGGCGGTGGACTTATCGGGGCCGGCGGTTGCCGAGATGCTGGAGGTGTACGGGTTCACCGTGGCCGGGGCCGAGGTGGTGCCCGACGGCATCGCCCCGGTGGTGGCCGGGCTGGAACGATGGATCGGGAAGGTGGCGCTGGTGGTCACCACCGGGGGCACCGGACTGTCGCAACGCGACCTCACCCCGGAGGCAACCCAGGCGGTTATCGAACGCCAGGCGCCCGGTCTGTCCGAGGCGATGCGGGCCGCCACCTTCGGCAAGACCCAGCACGGGATGCTGTCGCGGGGGGTGTGCGGTGCGGTGGGGAACACTCTGGTGGTCAACCTGCCGGGCAGCGTCAAGGGTGCCACCGAGTCGCTGGAGGTCATCGGCCCGGCGCTGACCCATGCCGTCGAGTTGCTCGGGGCGCACCCGACCGACCACAATGCCCCCACCCTGTGATGCACCGAGCCTGATCCTTGGCTCGACCCGGCAGCGGATCTACGCTGTCAACAACGGAGTAAGGACAACATGGAACTCTTCGCCTTCGTCCTGATTGGGGGGATCTGGGCCGCTTTCCTCTTGCCGTCGTTGGTAGACGGCCGGCGTTCCGCACCCAGTTCCAGCACCCGCAGCTTTCATCGGTCGCAGAACCTGCTGGCGTCTGTGGCCATCAGCGACGCCCGGGAGGTGACGCTGCGCAAGCGCATCGCCGCCCGCCGGCAACGCCTGCTGCTCGTGCTGGTTGCCGGTGCCGCCGTCTCCCTGGTGCTGGCCATCACCCGAGGGAGCGCCCTGTGGCTCGGGGTCACCATCGGCTTCGATCTGGCCGTCGGCGGGTACATCGCCCTGCTGCTCGCCAAGCAACAGGTTCGACCGACGGCCACCGTGGTGCCGTTGCGTCTGGTCGACAACGATCCCCATACCGCTTCGGTGCGTGTCGTCGCCGGCTGACAAGGCCCCGGCAACCGACGCCACCGCGCTGTTTCCGGTCGAGGTGGCGGTGCGCGCCGAGCTCGACGACAAGTTCGAGGTCCGTGAGCTGGCGCTGCGCGGATGCCGCCGGGTGATCCGCAACGCCGCCAACGCCATCCGGGCACTGCACCGCTCCGAGTCGGCGGAAGCCAGGGCGCTCATGGACGAGGCGCGGGCCATCGTGGCCGACATCGAGCCTCGGCTGCGCCACCATCCCGACATTCACTACGCCGGCTTCTTCGCCGATGCCGTCAAGGAGCTGGCGGAGGCAGAGCTGACGGCGGCGCTGCTCGCCGGCGATCCGCTCCCGCTGCCGGCGGCGTTGGGGATCGACGCCGTGCCCTACCTCAACGGGTTGGGGGAGGCGGTGGGCGAGCTGCGCCGGGCTTTGCTCGACCAGCTGCGCCGGGGGCACCTGGCCATCGCCGAGGTGACCTTTTCCCGCATGGAGCAGGTGCTCGACATGCTCGCCTCCCTGGACTACCCCGACGGGATGACATCCGGGCTGCGCCGCACCACCGACGTCGCCCGGGCACTTATCGAACGCAGCCGCTCCGACCTCACCGTGACCGTTGTTCAGGAGCGCTTCCGTGCCTCCCTGGGCGAGGCGACGGGTGATCGTCGTCCCGAACCGGATTACCATCGGCGGGACCCGGGGGTGTAGCTCAGCTCGGCAGAGCACTTCGTTCGCAACGAAGGGGTCACGGGTTCAAATCCCGTCACCTCCACGTTCGGTAACCGCCGCGCCCGGAGCAACATCTCGCGACGGATATAACGGCGTCCCCAGCGAGTAGTCCGGGATCGGGCGCTACGCCAACCGGTTGACAGCGGCGCCTTGCGGTGGCAGGCTTGAAACGTTTCAATTTGCGAGGCCGGTCTCATAACGGGCGAAGGGAGATCGGGTTGGAAGCCTGGGGGCTGCAGCCGCCGACGGTGGTCCGCACCACCGGTGGCTACGACAGTGGCCGCGCCGCCCTAGCCGAGCTGGTGGATGCGGCAACGCCGCCGACGGCGGTGGTCACCGTCCACGACGGCCTCGCCATCGGTGCCCAAGCGGAGGCGAGCCGCCGCGGCATCCGCATCGGGGCCGACATGGCGTTAACCGGGTTCGACGACATCCCCACGTGCGTGCTGGTGGACCCGGCGCTCACCTCGGTACGGCAACCCTTCGACGTCGTCGGCGAGATCCTGTCCGAGCTGGTGGTGGCGGCGCTGGCTGGCGATGCACCCGGCGAGGGGATCCTGGTCGAGCCCGAGCTGAACGTCAGGGCCAGTTCAACCGGAGACCCGGGATGACCCTGGAGTGGGATTCGTGGACGCTGGGCGAAACCCGCTACCTGCCCGCCCTGGCGGGCTGGCACGAGTCGCTGTTCACCATCGGCAACGGGAGGCTGGCCACCCGGGGATCGTTCGAGGAGCCCAGGACCGGCGAGCGCCGGGCCACCTTCGTCAACGGGCTCTTTGTCCATCCCGAGGGCGACACCGCCGTGCTGGGAGCGGTGCCGGACTGGACCAGGGTCGACCTGGCGGTGGACAGTGTCCCCTTCACCCTCGACGTGCCCCCGGCGGGCTTCCAGCGGACGCTGTCGCTGGCCGACGGGGTGCTCACCCGCACCGTGCTGTGGCGTGGACCCGAGACCGGGCTGGCCCGGATCCGGTTCCGCCGGGTGCTGCCCCTCGACCGGCCCCACCTGTGCGCCCTCGAGCTGCACATCGAGGCGATGACGGCGCCTATCGCCCTCACCCTGGAAACCGGAATCGACGCCACCGTGGGTAGCCCCACCCGACCCGCCTGGGTGCCGGTCGGCCAGGACGGCGACCGCTCCAACCTCACGGCCAGTTACCGCAGCATCGACGGCGCCCACGACCTCGAGGTCACCGCCCGACTCGCCGCCGCCGGGGCGGTGACCCTCATCGCTGACCACGCCCACCCGCGGTGGCGGACGGTGCTCAACCTCGACACCGGCGAATCGATGACGATCACCAAGACGGCGTCCTACCGGTCGAGCCATGACGGCGACACCCCGGCGCCGCTCCCCGATACCGGCTTCGACGAGTTCGCCGCCGGGTCGAAACGCGCCTGGTCGCAGCGCTGGCGCCAATGTTCCATCGAGATCGACGGTGATCCCGAGGCGGAGCGGGCCCTGCGCTTCGCCGCGTTCCAGCTCCTCGCCGCCGCCCCCGGCGACGCCGCCGGCGCCGGTATCGGCGCCAAGCTGATGTCCGGGTTCGGCTACCGCCACCACGTCTTCTGGGACAGCGACGTATTCGTGGTCCCCTACCTCACCGTCACCAACCCCGATCTCGCCGCCAACCATCTCGCCTACCGCTACCGCTGTCTCGACGGGGCCCGGCGCAAGGCCGCTGGGTTCGGGCGACAGGGCGCCTTCTATGCGTGGGAGTCGGCGGACAGCGGCGACGAGATGACCCCCGCCTGGACCCGCCCGCCCCATGGCGAACCGGTGCGCATCCTCACCGGTGAGCTCCAGGAACACATCACCGCCGATGTGGCATGGGCGGCGCACCACTACTGGCGGTGGAGCGGTGACGACGCCTTCATGTCGACCTCGGGTGCGGAGATGATCATCGAGGGCGCCCGCTACTGGGCGAGTCGGGTCGACGTCAACGACCGCGGCGCCCACATCAACGGGGTAATCGGCCCCGACGAGTACCACATCGAGGTGGACGACAACCACTTCACCAACCGGATGGCGCGCTGGCACCTGCGCCGCGCTGCTTCCGTAGTGCGCTGGCTCGGCGCCGAGCACCCGGACGCCTACCACCGCCTGGTCACCAAGTTGGGGATCGACACCGGCGAAGCCACCCGGTTCGATCGGCTCGCCGGTCAGCTGGTGCTGGGAGCACAGCGCAACCGGGTGTGGGAGCAGTTCTCCGGGTTCTTCTCGCTCGATGTGGTGGATCTTGAGGCCGTCACCCCCCGCACCCGGTCGATGTACGACCTGCTCGGCGAGTCCCGGTTGCAGAAGGTAGACGTGATCAAGCAACCGGACGTGCTGATGGCGCTGGCGATGCTGCCGGCGGCGAGGCGGGATCCCGACGTCGCCAGGGCCAACTGGGACTATTACGCCCCCCGCTGCGACCACGGCTCATCGCTCTCGCTGCCGGTCCATGCCGGTCTCGCCGCGCGCCTCGGCGAGCCCGAGGAGGGGTACCGGTTGTTCCGGCGGGCGATGGGCATCGACCTGGAGGATTCCATGGGTAATGGTGCCGACGGTCTCCACGCTGCCACCCTCGGCGGACTGCTCCAGGCAACGCTGTTCGGGTTCGCCGGGCTCGGTCTGGATCGGTCGGGCCCGATCACCTCGGGAGGCCTTCCCGAGCACTGGCGCACGGTCGGTTTCACGGTGTTGTGGCGGGGTCGCCCCCACGACATGGAGGTGACCCGATGACGGACAACAAGGAGGGTCCCCCTCCGCACCCCATCTTCATGTTCCGCACCGACGGGCTCGTCAATGCTGTGCTCCCCATCGGCGACATCAACTGGCCGAGCAACGCCAACGGGGTCATCCACAATGCCCTGGGGGTGATCGGGGTGGATGCCCCGCCGGCGGTGCTCGCCGACACCGAGATCCTGGGGGTGAGCCTGTGGGAGTGGTTCGCCGGGCCTCCGGTGGCGGTGCTGGCGCTGTGCCTGCTGGTCACTTGGACCACGATCAGCACCATGATGCTGATCTTCCTCGCCGGGTTGCAGGGGATACCGCAGGCGGTGGAGGAGGCGGCCATCGTTGACGGGGCATCGCCGTTGCAGCGTTCCTCCACTACCTCATCGCCGCCCCCAGCCCTCACCGTGCGGCTGGCGGGGATATCGGCCGCCTTCGGCGAGGCGCCGCCATGGAACACGGTGCTCGCCGGGACGCTGATCACCTCCATCCCCATTGCCATCGTCTTCTTTGTCTTCCAGCGCTACCCCGTTCAGGGGCTGGCCGCCACCGGGACCAAGGGATAGATGGAGCCGGGACGCCCGGTCGCCGCCGTGCTGTTCGACCTCGACGGGGTGCTCACCGACACCTCCGAGGCCCATTATCTGGCGTGGCAACGCCTCGCCGACGAGGAGGGGCTCAGCTTCGATCGGGCCGCCAACGAGGCGTTGCGAGGTCTGTCGCGGGCAGAGTCGCTCGCCGTCCTGTTGGCGGGGCACCCGGTGCCGGCCCCGCAGCGGGCCGACCTCATGGAACGCAAGAACCGCTACTACCGCGAGTCGCTGGAGCACCGCCCCCCTCGGCTACTGCCCGGTGCCCAGGCGGCGGTGGAGGCGGCGGCGCGGCGGGGGCTACGCACCGCGGTGGTGTCGTCGAGCCGCAACACAGGCCACATCCTTGCCCTGCTCGGCATCGCGGAGCGGTTCGATCATGTCAGCGACGGCCGTGCTGTCCCCAACGCCAAGCCGGCGCCGGATCTATTCCTGCACGCCGCGGCCGCATTGCGGGTCCCTATCGGGCGGTGCCTGGTCGTGGAGGACGCCGCCTCCGGGGTGGCGGCGGCCCTGGCGGCGGGCGCCCGGGTGGTGGGCATTGGTCCGGAGGAGCGGGTGGGCGCCGCCCACCAGCGATTCGACTCGATGGCCGAGTTCGACCTCGAGGCGGCGGTGAAGCCCAAACTTTGAGCACTCTTATCGCTATACAATGTAAAGTGCTCGAGCACATCGGGTACCAAGGGCAACCCATCCCGCCCCCGGCGGGGTCCGATGACCGGACGACGCCGGCGGGCACCATCCGTTTCCCCACTCGCTCCGAACCCTGGGCAAGCCAGAAAAGGAGCCAAAGCTAACGTGGCATCTAGAAGGCCTTCCTTGCTGGGGCCAACCCCAAGCTGACCGTGGAAGCGGTGGCGGTCTGTTGGAAGAGCATGTGGCGACGTTGCTGACGGCGATCGATCAGGTCGTGGCCGGTGACGTGGCGGCCGTCGGTTCGCTGAAGACCGCCGCGGCGCACATGCCGATGCTTGCCGAGGGTCTGTCTGGCGCCATCGCCACCCGGTTCCCCGACCAGTTCGCCGGCTGAGCCTGAAGGACGGAACGATCCAAACGAACGGTGGGGCCGGGCCGAACCCGGCTCCCCACCAGGATTCGAGACAACCATGAACGACATCCGACGCCTGGCCACCCTCTTCACCCTGCTGGTGGTCGTCGCCTGTGGCGGCGACGGAAACGGTGCAGCATCGCCCACGAGCCCCGCCGTCCCGGCGGGAACGAGCTTGGCAACGCCCACCGGCACGAGCATGCCTTCGTCCACCGGTGGCGGCGATGCGGTGGAGGCGTCGATAGCCCTCTTCACCTTCGACCCGGAGGTAGTGACGGTGGCCACCGGCGGGACCGTGACCTGGAACAACACCGACCAGATCCTGCACACGGTGACCTCGGGTACACCGGAGGCGCCCGGAGGCGACTTCGACGAGGTGGTGCTCGATGGGCAGGGCACCACCGGGTCGATCACCTTCGCCGAGCCCGGCACCTTTGAGTTCTTCTGCGCCCGCCACAACCACATGCGGGTGACCGTCGAGGCGGGTGGCCCATGACCA
>JACDBE010000361.1 GCA_013695075.1 Acidimicrobiia bacterium | reverse complement strand
ACTCAGGGGAGGCGACGAAGGACGCCGACTCGTCGTCGCCGGTGGACGCCGCGGTGGCCACCGAGGTGAGGATCGACAGGAGGGCACCGCCGGCGGCGGCTCCGCCGATGGTCTGCCACAGCGCCAGCCCGGCGAACACGTCGATCATGTCGCCGCCGAGGGCGAGCAGCGCCGCCTGGGCGGCGGTCTTGACGGCCCGTTCAGCGGCGTCTTTCCAGAATGTGGAGGTGAACATGGGTTTTTCCCTTTCTCTTGAGAACGCGAGGGCAGCAGGGGGAGGTATTGACAAGTGTCGAGTGATATGAGACACTTTTCCGGTATGACCACCGACTCCACCAGACAAGAGCTCGCCATTGAGCGTTTCGTCGCCGCATGGGAGGATCTCCGTAAGGCGACTGTCAATACCATCGACACCATCGACCCCACCGCCGACCAGATGAACCACCAAATGAACCGACTACGGGAGCTGCGAGCGGGACTAGAAACCATTCGCGACAGCGATGGCGTCATCGACTATGAGACCGTGCAAGATATCTTGGTGGAGGCAAACGTTCTGCAACACGAGATGGATCGCGAAATCCGCGGCGTCATGAACAAAATACGCGCGCTAGGGCGCAAGCTAACGAGGCAGAGTGAGTCGACGTGACCGCCACCATCCCCGATATCGTGTCCGCCCCCGAAATCGCTCAGCGTCTCGGGGTGCGGCCAGCCACCGTCCACCAGTGGCGCCGACGTGGCATCCTCCCCGGACCGGAAGCAGTCCTCGGCCATACCCCGGTGTGGACGTGGGCCACCATCGAAGCGTGGGCCATCGAGACCCGTCGCCTCACTCGGTGACGACAGAGGCGGCCTTGTAAGCGGCGTCGAGCTTGCGGCGCACCGTCTCCGCCTCCCCAGGGTCAGCCCCGGCGGGATTGACGACACCACGGTGTCCCCACACGCTGCGGGACAGCGGCGAGGTTTCCCGGATATCCTCCGCGAGCAGCTTGCCCACCTCGGCGGCGACGAGCTCGGGGATCACGGACCTGAGCACCGCCTCCAACTCTTCTACGGTCACGTCATCCTCCAGTAGCGCCGCCATGAGGGCACGCTCGTCGTCCATGTCTGTCGAGATCGGGTCGATCTTGCGCCCAGGCCACCCCGGCGGATTCGCCGCCCATTCCTTGTGCCCCAACACCACGAACCCGGTGTCGGTGTCGGCGGAGATCGTGTCGGCGCCGAGATGGGCGGCGATGGCGGCGAACAGCCGGCGCACCGAGTCACGCTGCGCGTCCGGCCACGGCTCGGTGGATACGCCGGGGTGCTCCACCTCGACGCCGATCAGGTTGGGCGACCCGCTGCCGTCCTCTGAGGTGCCCACACCTGGCCACGACCCCAGCCCGGCGTGGTTGCATTTCCCGGCGGCGATCACGTAAATGGTGCCGCTGTATCCCACCCCGTAATGCGACAGCGGCGGCGGCGTCGTGGCATTGCCGTTGAGGAGCGTATACAGCGACGGGAAGTCAGAGGTGGTGTCGTACTCCGCCGGTCCCGCTGTGTGGTGGTAGAGGGCCCCGGCGGGGGATGCCTGCATCGTTGGCGCGCCGCGGTCCTCCCAGCCGTCGACCACTACCACTGGATATCCGGCGGTAGTCGCCACTTCAACGAGCCATGGCAACAGCGCCATCCTGGGCCCCCCTTCTCAGGTTTGGTCGACCCGCTCGAGGGTATCAACCCGTCGCAGCAGCTCAGCACGTTCCATAGCCTCCTGATCGGAAGCCGGGAACACTGGGTTCTGCAGGTCGGGCCCAATCTCGCCGACCGCGAGGACGACATCCTCGCTCGAGCCGTTCCACACCACGTCGATTCCGTATATGCGGCGCCACCCGGCGATCGGCCGGTACAGCGACGGAATAGTGACCCGGATCTCGTCACCAACTTGATACGAGCCCAGCGGCGGATCGTCCGGTCCGACGGTAACACCGACCACCCGCGGCGGCAGCGAAAACGACGCCAGCTGTCGATCAACCGCCGCCTGTAGGTTGACCAACGCCAGCACATTCTTACGGGAGAACACTCGCTGTGTGAGCCCATAGACTGCGACCGCGGAGGAATCCTGCGCCGTTGCTATCAGCGTGGCCGCGCCTTCGCCGTGGCCGATCCCGAAAACCTCCGACGCCTGCTTGGTCGCATCCTCGTCTCGTGACCACGATCGAATATTGTGGTCGCCGAGAACGATGTCGTCGCGTCGCGTCCCGCGCCGCGGGAAGAACAGGTCGAACGTCAAAGTAGCGGGGTTGACATCGAGATCAAACCCGCCGCGCACCTCGGCCAGGTCAAGGATCGCATCGTAAGTGTTGGGGAGCTCGGAGCCTAGATAGGTGCGGTCCCGGACGGTCCCGGACAGGGTGGTGGAGTTGGTGTTGATCCCGACATAGCCCCCAGCCTTCAGCTGGTGACGGTTGACGAGCACCCGGGCGATCTCGAACTGGTCAACCGCGGCGAACGTCAGGTCTGCGGTGACATGCCACTTGCGCATGTGGGCTTGGACACCTTCGCCGCCGAACGTGGCGACGGTGGAATCCTCCCGGAGCGTAGAGATCGGGCCTCGCCACACGACACCACGGTTGCGCCGCACCGTCACCCAGTGGACGCCAACCTCACAAACCGCGGCCAGTCCCAGCGCCGGATCGTACCAGTCTTGTGTAGGCGCCCAATCTGCGGGGACGCTGAACGATATCGATCCCGGCCGGTTGAGCCGGTAGGAGTACTTCACCTCGGTGGCAGCGGGGAGGGTAATAAGTGGCTCCACCGAGCCGACATAGGATGTCGACAGAACGGTTTCGGCCATCAGGTCGGGGGCAGAATCTCGCTGCGGACCCGCCCAGCCCGGAACGTGGCGGTACCGGACGTGGAGACGGTACGTTGCGTCATCACCCGCACCTGCACCGAGATCGCAGGAGTGACATTCTCAAGGTGATAGGCAGCCGACCCCGACTGTACGTCGATGTCCGATCCGCCGGTCGAGTTTAGATCGGTGGAGTAAACGGGGCCCAGGTTCCATGTTCCGTCAACCGCGATGTCGACCCGCACCGACATACGGGTGAGCGGCACCGCGGCACCGATCCCGACCTCGTAGTTGACCGAGGCGCCGATAGTCACCGGGGATCCGGCAACCAGGTTGGTGGAGACATTACCGATAGTATCGGCGGTCCCCCACTGTGTCATCGCTGCATCGTTGGTGGTGGTCGACCGATCCGTCAGGGTAGAAAACTGGATCCGCGGCGCCTGCCGCGACGGCGCCTCCGGCGCGATGTTGGAAATGTTCGCGTTCGTTATCGCTGTGACGTTCGGGTTGACCAGCACCGTGGCGAGCGCCAACGACGAAGCGGGGGTCGCAGGTATCACCGGCGACGCAGCCGGGGTGCCGGCGATGCGCTCGAGCTCGGCATAGCTCTTGCCTGACGAATCTGCCGAGTCGTCGTAGATTCTGAGCACAATCTTGTCGTAACGCGGAAGGCTGGCGTGCGATGCCCCGATGGTGAGTGCGTGAGTAGCGTTCTGGTGCTCGACCAGGTAAACGCCTTGGCCGGCGATCGAGGAGGCGACAGCGGCGCTATCAAAGTTGGCGCCAGAGCCCACCCGGACCTGCATGTTGGAGCCGGTGTCCTGGGCCACCTTGTACGACCCGCCCGCCCGGTTGAAGACGCCAGACAGAAGCATGACGGTGTTGATCAACCGGTCCTGGCGGGCGTCGAGCGGCTCCAGCTGGATGGATCTGGTCTTGAGGGCAGCAACCTGTGGCATTCGATATCCCTTCTAAATCCAGGCATCCCGGGCGGTGATCGTCATCGACACCCCGTCGAAGGTTCCGAACCCGCGCAAACGCACCTCGTTGATCCCGGGCTGGAAAGCGAACCACTCCGAATCCTCCGACAGACGCCCGATACGGGAAGCCCCGTCAAGTGTCACAGAACGGTGCCGCGGGCTGGAATCGATCAGTAGTTCCTGACCAGCAGAAATGGCGATCCCCCCAAAGGCGTTGAATCGGAGCGCCTGACCGCCAGTCAGATATTCGATAGTGGGGTCGGTGAACGTCCCAGACGTAGGGCCAGTGATAACAAACCTGGGCCACGTCTCCCACTGCCCCGCGTTCGGAACGTTGACGGTGCCGCCAACCCCCGCGGCTCCGTACACCTTCGGGTAGATCACGTCGTAGGTCAGACCCCCGGATGCCACCGTCGGGGTAACGACGGCTTGTCTCTCCGCCGACGAATAGATGGCGGGGTCGGAGGCGACAAGCTGGAACGATGCGACCCCGTGACGGTGGATCGCCGGGGTGACCAGCGGGGCATCACCGAGCCTCGGCCGACAATCCACCTGCCGCTCTGGCTGGCCGGGGAGGGTGAACACCAGCGGCTGCTCCACCGTGACCTGCGGCTGGAACACCGCGAACAGATCCTCGAGCAGCGTCAAAGTCTGGGCGGTGGTGTCGCCGAACACCTCGAAATCCAGTTCGATGACCCGCGGCGCCTCATAAGAGGCGACAGCGACCCCGCCGTGGTACTGCGGGAAATCCAGGGTGGCGAGCCCCACCGAGCGACCCGGGAGCCCAGACACCCGGGTCACGGCGTAGCGGGTGCCCTCGCCCATGGTGAGACCGCGATACCACACCTGCTGCATCAGCCCACCCCAGAGGTGCGTAGCATCCAGTGCAGGCCGGCGGCGACCACCATCGGGTCAGCCTCGGTGTAGTTGTTGACCTGTCCGATCGCCGGGCCGCCGCGCCCGTGCGTCGCCGGGGCAGCGAGCTCGGCGGCGGTGATGGTCCGCATCATCGCCCGCCACTGCGTCTCGGTGACGACCCGCTCCCGGTCGTGGAGCAGGGCGAACCCTTGGCTCTGGCCACCGGGTGCGTGGAACACGCCACCGGTCTGGAACTCCGGGAAGTCGTAGTTCCCCGCTTTGGGAACCACTGGAACCAACAACTTGCCGCTACCGCTAACTGCCGACATGAGGTTATCCCACGCACTCCTGAGACCATCGATCCGACCCTCGACGAATGCAATCGGCCCCCTGAACGGACCGACGATGGCCTCCCAGAGACCCGACAACCCATCCGTAATCCACCCGGGGATCTTCTCGAAGAACCCGACGATCGCGTTCCACTTGTCCTCGATGAACGCTTTGACCCCGGCGACCCCGTTGCGGATCGCCCCCCACGTCGCCACGAACAGCTTGATCAGCCCCCAGTTCTGGACCCACCCGGCGATCGTCGACAGCGCCGAACTGAACCAGCCCTTGATCGTCTCCCACGCCCCCGAAGTCCACGACTTGATCGCGTCCCACGCCGCCAGGACGGTGGCCTTGATCGTGTCCCAGTTCTTGACGATGAGGACCACGAGAGCGACGGTGGCGGCGATCAGCAGCAGCCACGGGTTCGCCATCAGTAGCCGGGACAGGGCGGAGAATCCCTTAGCGATGCTCGCGAACGAGGCGACCAGCTTGCCGCCGATGAACAGCAGGGGCCCCGCCGCGGCCACCACGGCGACGATCTGGGCGATCATCTCCTGCTGGCCGGGGGTCAGGGAGTGGAAGGCATCGAGCATCGCTGTGAGCCAACCGGTGACCGTCTCGATCACCGGGATCAGCGCCACCGCCAGAGTCTCTGTCATAGCCCCGAATTGGTGACCAACTGTGGCCAGG
>JACDBE010000333.1 GCA_013695075.1 Acidimicrobiia bacterium | reverse complement strand
CGTCTGATTCGTCGCGACCGCCCCGCAGGATGTGGGCCGCCACGCCGATCCCGATGCAGAACGGCAACGCCTCGTAGACGATCTTGCCCAGAGCCTCACCCAGCGGGGTACGCCCGTTGATCTCGTCGAGGATGAACAGGACCACGGTGACGCTGGCCACACCAAGCGCTATCGCCTCGGCGGTGTCCATCAGGGCGTCGCGCCACCTGACATCGCGGGTGGTGCGAAACCCTGCGGTGCGGTTGAGGACCAGCACCGGGACGGCGGTGATGGCGAGGACAGCCAGTGCCTCACCGGGGTCGGTGCGGCTGCCCGTCCACCACACCTCGAAGGTGTACAGCAGGGGGACGCCGAACAGCAGCCCGCCCGACAGCGCCCGGACGATGTCGACCATCTCCTGCCCCCACGGGCTCCGGTCATCCTCCGCCGAACTCGCCCGGCTCATCGTCGCAAGTTGCGACGACGGCGGGCTTGTGGCAGCGGCCCGGTGGGAGCGTGGTCGCATGAGGCTGGGGAGCCTACCCCTGATCGATGGGGACCAACCGTTCGGCGACCGCCTTGGCGTCGCTCAGCGTGGTGTCCGCCTCGATGCGGACCAGCACGCCGTTGCTGGTGGTCACCAGGGTGTTGCCGACGAGCCTGGCGGCGTCGGCACGGTGCTCGCCATCGGCGGCGAGCAGCAGCACGGTGTGCGGCGCCCCCTCGATCCAGATCCCGGGGGCACCTGCCACGGTCACCGGCAGCACCACGGTGCCGGTGCCGGCCTCCTTGCGGATCAGCTCTTGGTTGGTGGACCCGTCCAGCTGGGTGACCAGCAGCCGCCACCCATCGGTGGGGGAGCCGTACGCCAGGGTGACCATGCCCCCGGGCACCGTGATGTCCACGAACACCGCATCGGGCTGCACCCCGTCGACCCCGACCAGCTCGAAGGAGGTCGCTTCTCGGGCGGCGTCGAGCGTGGTGAGCCGGCCCAGGCTGCGCAGCGTCGATGCCGGGGTGAGGTCGGCGACCTGGGTGATCTGGAGTGGCCCGATGCCGAGGAGGCCGGCGACCGCCTGGCGGGAGGAGGGGACCACGGCGACCAGGGCGATGGCGACGGCGGCTGCGACCGCCACCATCCGCCACCGCGGCCGCGGTGCCGTCGGCTCAGCGGCGATGCGGTCGGCGACCGCCTCCACCAGTGGCGGGGTTGCCGGGAAGGCGATGTCGTTGCCCAGGACGCCCAGTGCCCGCTCGATGCTGCCGTGGGTGGTCATCGATGCTCCGCTCCCAGATCGGTGCGTAGGTGCTCCATGGCCCGCCACAGCCGGGACTTGACCGTCCCCTTGGCGATGCCCACCACCGCCGCCGTTTCCGCCTCGCTGAGCTGGAGGAAGTAACGCAGACCCACCACCAGCCGCTCGCTGTCGGGGAGGCGGTTGACCGCATCGAGCAGTGCCCGCCTGGTCTCCGCCGCTTCGGCCTCCTGTTCCGGGGTCCGCTCGGGAACCGACGGCGCCAGCCGCACCGCCCGGGCCTCGTATGCCAGCCGCCGACCCGCCGACCGCCTGCGGTTGCGGGCCTCGTTGGCGACGATGGTCAGCAGCCAGGGCCGGAAGGACCGCTGCAGGTCGAAGCGGTGCAGCGCCAGGTAGGCCTTCACGAAACCCTCCTGGGCGGCGTCCTCGGCCTCGGCGGCCGATCCGGTGACCAGGTATGCCACCCGGAAGGCGACCTGCTGGTGGATGGCCACCAGGTCGGAATAGGCGGCGTGATCGCCGGCCCGCGCTCGGCTCGCCAGCTCGATCTCCTCTGGCGGGGGCGCACTCGCATGGTCGGGCTCAAGGCGCACCGGCCCGCCGAGGGTGTATCGCACCCGGCACGGGGATCCTCCTCCAGGCGGCTCTTCCCTGGTGGTACACCGCCGCCGTCGCCTCGGTTCTCACATTCTTAGGACCGGAACGTCCGACATGGCCCGTTTCGGTACTAAGAACCGGAACCTCAGGCCAGCTCTTCGAGATAGCGGGGGAGCATCGCCCGCCACGTCGGCCAGTCGTGGGGCCAGCTGCGGTCCCATTGGTCCACCCGGTTGGGGATGGCCTTGGCGCCCAGAGCCTTGGACATCTGCCAGGTTCGCTCCGGCCGCTCCCAGTCGCCGCTGCCGGTGGCGAACAGCACGAACCGGGTGCGCAGCAGGTCGAGCTGGAACCCATCGAGATCGGGCAGGAAGTGCAGCGGCGAGGAGAAGTAGAAGTCGTCGCTCCAATGCCCGTGGAGGCGGTCGGACAGGTCGTAGGTGCCACTCATGCACAGCGCGGCGCGGAACAGCTCGGGGTGGCGGGTGAGCACCTCGACCGCCCAGAAGGCGCCCACCGACGCGCCCGCCGAGATCACCTCGATCCCGTCGTCGTTGCAGTCGTCGCGGATCGCCGGCACCACCTCCTCGGCGAGGAACCGGTCGAACTGGTTCTGCAACCACATCGAGTGGCGGGGGTCGTCGCCCATCATCCACGACCGGCCCGAGATGGAGTCCACCGAGTACACCTTGATCCGTCCCGCCTCGAGCAGGCCGGCCACCGAGGCGATGGCGTGGAACCTCTCCGCCTCCTCGGCGTCGCCACCGGCGGTGGGGAAGAGCAGCACCGGCCGACCCACCGTCCCCCAGCGAGCCAGGGTGACGTTCTGCTGCACCCGCTCCGAGAACCAGTACTCCACAGCCTTCATGCCGGCCCCACCTGATGTGCCGCCGCTGCGGCCAACCGGTCGGTCTCGGTTTGCCGCCAGAACTGGATGAGTCCGAAGAAGTGGTCGGTGAACTCATCCACCTCGTGCGCCGGGAACAGCGTGGCCACCTTACGGCGGATGATCTTCCGCACCCGCTCGGTACCGAAGTAGTCCAGCGCCACCTGGTCGAGCCCGTCCAGGTGGTCGGCGCAGAAGCGCTCGAAACGATCGGCCTCCAGGTGCTGGCGCGCCAGATGCCCCAACGCCGTCAGCCGCTCTTGGGGATCGGCAACCCGTTCGGCAACGGCGAAGTACTCCTGCCAGCCGAGATCGTGGCGCATCCGGCGTCTGGTGGCGGCGCAGAACAGCGACCAGCGCAGCAGGGCCTTCACCAGCCAGGGAAGGTGGTAGTGCAGCGAGGTCACCTGCGAATCCGGGTTGGCGTTGGCGAAATCGATGGGATAGAACACCCCGCCCTGGCGCAGCGCCTCGCACGAGTTGAAGTCCCAGCCGAAGAAGGAGTTGATGGTCAGCGTGAGGTCGACGAGATGGTTCCACTCGGCGCCGTCGACGAAGTTGAAGTCCACCTTGTAGCGGTCGTGCAGCGGCGAGTCCGGGTCGTAGCGGATGATGTTCACCTGGGGACCAACCCCCAGGCAGCGTACGAACAGGTCGAAGGGGTGCACCGCCTTCTGGATGTGCATGATGCGGGACCCCGAGGCCTCGTAGGCAGCCACCAGCGCATCGCCGTCGTCGATCTTGCTCACCCCCACCCAGGCACCGCCGTCGTACGGCTTCATGAACAGTGGATACCCCATGCGCGCCCCCAGGGCCCGCAGATCGAACATTTGGGCGTAGCGGTCCAGGGTGACGTCCAGGTCGGCCTCGAGCGGGTCGGTGCGGCTGTACTCCTTGGGGGGCAGCAGCCAGGTCTCGGGGACGTTGGCGCCCAACCGCATCAGGGCGGCGTACGAGGTGTGCTTCTGCATGGCCTGCAACGTGAACGGGTTGTTGAGCACGTACAGGTCGTCCATGACCACCGCCTTCTTGATCCACTCCCGACTGGTGTGGTACCAGGGGGTGAGCCGGTCCAGCACCACGTCGTAGCGCACCGGCTGGGTGAGATCGAAAGGCTCGATGGTGATGCGCTCCACCGTAAAGTCGATGGTGTCGCCGTCGACCTCGACGGTGGGGGCCAGTTCGTTGATGATGTCCTCGTAGAACGACGGCCAGCACAGGTCAGCACCGAGCGACAAACCGATGCGGCGGGTGTAGTGGCTCATGTCCCCAAGTTACCCGCCGCACGATGGGCTCGGCGGGGTCAGGAGACCGGGAGCAGGCCCTGCAACGCCCTGCCCAGCGAGTTGCGCCAGGCCTGCCAGTGGTGGCCGTCGACGACCTCCTCGTAGTGGACGTCCATCCCGGTGGCTTCCAGCACGGGGAGCAGGGCCCGGTTGTCGTCGATGAGGCCCTCGAAGATCCCCACCGCCATCCACAGCCGGTCGCAGGGCTGGGCGGGATCGGCGGCGAACGCCTTCACAAAGGCGATGACCGGCTCGAACATCGGTCCGCGAC
>JACDBE010000318.1 GCA_013695075.1 Acidimicrobiia bacterium | reverse complement strand
CCGCCGGCGCCGTCGCCGCGGTGGGGGCGGTCGCCGTTGCCACGGTGATGGCGCTGCGTGGCGGCGGTTGGGGGTGGCTGCTCCCGGTGCTGGTGGGCGGGTTGGTGGGGGTGTTGTCGTACTGCGGGATGTTCGTACCGCTCGGCTTCCTCACCGAACGCTCCACGCTGATCGGGCTGGCCTACGTCTTCATCTGGGAGACCGCAGTGGTGGGCACCCTGCCCGGGCTGTCGGCGACCTCACCGTGGCGGATCGCCCTCAGCGCCTTCGCCGGGCTGGCTCCCGACGAAGCCCGGGCGGTGATCGGTGACTTCACCCCGACCAACGTGGCCCCCGGTGCCGGAGGTGCCGCCGCCAAGGCGCTGGTGATCCTGGCCCTGGGCACCGCCGCCACGGCCTGGCTGCTGGCCAAACGCGACAACGTCTGATCATCAGGGTGTTGGAACCGCTTGCTCTTACAGCCGGCCACGACGTCTCATTCCTTGAGCACTCAAAGAATCGGGTGCGCTGGCAGGGCGAAGTCCCGAGGACCCGCAGCCGGTCTGGCTAGCGTCGGCCCGTGACCGAGGACACCCGCCCCATCTCGCGTCGGGTGGGCATCGCCGCCCTCATCGTCTCCGGCGGGGTACTCGCCTCGCGTTTGCTGGGACAGGTGCGTGACATCGTCTTCGCCGGAATGTTGGGCGCCTCGGGGGCCACCGATGTGTACGTCGCCGCCTTCCGCATCCCCGACTTCCTCAACTACCTGCTCGCCGGCGGCTTCCTGTCGATCACCTTCATCCCCATCTTCGCCCGGTACCTGGCCGCCGACGACGAGGAAGGTGGGTGGACGGCGCTCACCGCCATCATCCGACCCATCGCCGTCGCCATCACCGCCCTGGTGGCGGTGGGTTGGGTCATCACCCCCACCGTGCTGGCCTGGCTGTTCCCCGACTTCTCGCCCGAGCAGCTGGCGGAGGCGATCCGGCTGACCCGCATCGTGCTCCCTGCCCAGATCTTC
This sequence comes from Acidimicrobiia bacterium, assembly GCA_013695075.1. Taxonomy (GTDB): domain Bacteria; phylum Actinomycetota; class Acidimicrobiia; order Spongiisociales; family UBA5794; genus JACDBE01. The sequence continues at coordinate 7,018 of JACDBE010000318.1, read as the reverse complement.
TTCGTGGTGGGAGCGCTCTTCACCGCCGTTCAGTACGCCAAGGGCCGATTTGTCATCCCCACCATCGCCCCCATCGCCTACAACCTCGGGATCATCGCCGGGGGGGTGCTTCAGCCGGTCATCACAGGAACCGACCCCTCACCGGAGGGCTTCATCTGGGGGGCGCTGGTGGGTGCCTTCGTGGGCAACTTCCTGCTGCAGTGGTGGGGTGCCGCCCGTGCCGGCATGCGGTGGATGCCGGGGACCGGCTGGAGACATCCCGCCATTGCCGAGTACCTGGCCATCGCCCTGCCGCTGATGATCGGCCTGTCGGTGGTGGTGCTCGACGACACCTTCATGAGCGTCTTCGGCAACCGGGTGGGCGAGGCCACCCAGACCCACCTCCAGTACGCCCGGCGCACCATGCTGGTCCCGGTGGGGACGCTCGCTCAAGCCGCCGGAGTGGCCGCCTTCCCCTTCCTGGCCCGGCTGTTTGCCGAAGGCAAGGGCACGGAGATGGCCGACGCCGTCGACCGCACCCTGCGTACCGTGCTGGTGCTGTCGCTGGCGGCCACCGGGCTCACCGTGGCGCTCACCCAGCCGGTGATCCGCACGCTGTTCGAACGCGGCTCCTTCACCGCCACCGACACCGTGGCCACCGCTTCTGCGTTGTTCTTCTATGCCCTGGCCATCCCCCTGTGGGGCGGGCTGCAGATCCTCAGCCGGGGCTTCTACGCCCGCAAGGAGATGTGGACGCCGGTGGTGATCGGCACCGTGGCTTCGCTGGTCGCCGTCCCGGTGTACGTGGCGATGCAGAGCCGGTTCGGCCGCAACGGCGTCGCCGCCGCCTCCACCCTGGTGCTGGCGCTCTACACCGTGGCGCTGGCTGCCGCCTGGTACCGCCGCCTGGCAGATGCCGGCCGAGTGACCGCAATGCTGGCCGCCCCTGCCCGCAGCGTGCCCTTGATCGCCGCTGGGTCGTTGGCCGCTTTCGGGGTCGCCTGGGTGGTGGCCCGCGGTCTCGGTGACGGCTGGTGGGCAGGGGTGGTCGCCGTCACCGCCGGCACCGTCTCCTTTGCCGCGGTGGGGTTGGTAGCCGGTGGCCTGCTCCACGATCGCTTCGGCCGCGGCCGGCTCCGCCCCGGCTGACCCGAAATACGAATGCGCGTCAACTTCAGCGGATTACATACCGTGACGACACGCTGCGGCCTCGGTTGGGTTGAACCCACTCCTCCGCCGTCAACTTCAGCGGATTACGTGTCGTGGCGACACGCTACGGCCTCAGGTTGGGGCCGCTAGATCGACGGTGGGTAGACGCCGGCATCCTTGGCCTTGTCGGTCTGCCAGAAGATGTCGGCGATCTCATCGATGAGGTCCAGCAGCTTCTGGCCTTCGGCGGAATCGACCGACTTCTTGGCGTTGCCCGCCTGCAGGATCGCCCGCCAGAACAGATCATCGAGCTGGGGGAACTCCTGGCGGTGCCCGGCGGTGAAGAAGTCGGTCCACAGCACCGACAGGTGATGCTTGACCAGCTCGGCCCGCTCCTCCTTGATGGCGATGGCCCGGGCGCGGAAGACCTCGTCGTCGGATGCGTGGTACTTCTCCGCCGCCTTGAACACCGACATCGCCTCGATCTTGGCCTGGGCAGGGTCGTAGACCCCGCAGAACAGATCGCAGTGTGCGTATGCGACCCGGCTTGGTTGGAACAGACCCACGGTTGTCGACCTCCTCGTTACGTCCCGGGGACCATACCCCACCGGACCCCGCCGTACACTCGCCCGATGGCCACCCGGCGGACCTGGGTGCGGGCACTACTCACCGCCGGGCTGGTAGGCCCGGGGGTTGCGGCGGCCAGCCGGCTGCGCCGCTACGAGATCGCCGAACGGTCGATGGAACCGAGCCTCCGCCCCGGTGATTACGTGGTGGCGGTGGCCGGACGGCGGGCGCTGCGCCGGGGGGACATCATCATCCTCACCACCACCTCGCTGCCCGGGACGGAGTTGGTGAAGCGGGTGATCGGGCTGGGTGGCGAGACCGTCACCGGCGTCGGGGGGCGGATCCTGGTCGACGGTGCCGCGTCTACCGATCGCTGGGGCCACGGGCCGGTAACCCCCGACGGCGAATGGCCGGTTCCCCCCGGTCACGTCTTCGTGATCGGGGACTACCGGGTCCTGTCCACCGCCGACTCGCGCACCATCGGTCCGGTCCCGGTGGCGGCAGTGCAATGGCGGGTGCTCGGCCGCTACGGGCGCCGCCACCGCCAACCGCCTCACGATCTGACCGGGTAGCGCCCGGGCCGGTTTACACTCGCCCGCTCGTGACTCCCCGACGACTGACCTCGCTCGCGCTCGCCCTCGTCCTGGCCGCCTCGGCCTGCGGCGGCGACGACGCCGAGGCCGCCACCTCGACCTCGACACGGCCGGCTACGACGGCCACCACCGCGGCGCCGTCGACCACCACCACCACCACCACCTCGAGCAGCACGACCACCACCACGGTGGTGCCGGCACCCATGTCGGCGCTCAACGGGCTGCCGCTCGAAGCCGGTGCCGAGGTAGACCGCCGGGTGGTGGCCGTCAAGATCGACAACCATCCCGACGCTAGACCCCAGTCGGGGCTGCAGGACGCCGAGGCGGTGATCGAGGCCGTGGTCGAGGGCGGCATCACCCGGTTCATCGCCCTGTTCCACGGCACCGACTCCGACTACCTGGGCCCCATCCGCTCCGGCCGCCCCACCGATCCCGGGATGCTGGCGCCGCTGGGCGCAACCTTCCAGATCTCCGGCGCCCAGGGATGGATCCAGTCGCTCATCGACCAGGCCGGCGTTCCCTTCATCACCGAGAGCGCCGACAGCACCTTCCGCATCCCCCGGGGAAACCGCGCCTACGAGCGGACCCTGTACGGGTCCACCGACGGAGTACGCCAAGTCGCCGACATTCGCCAGTTCCCCGACGACCCGCCCCCGTCGAGCTGGTTCTCCTTCGGCGAGCCGTCCCCGGCGACCAGCCCCGCCGCCGAGGTGGTGCTGTCGTGGGACCCCGACTGGCCCGCCGTGGTGTGGCGCTGGGACGGGCAGGAGTACCTTCGCTTCAACGGCGCCGACCCACACGGCTGGGTCGACGGCGCCGGCAACACCGGGCAGGTAGCCGCCGACACCCTGCTGGTGCTGCGGGGCGACCAGTATGCCGCCTGCCCTCCGGACACCGGTGGCGGCTCCTGCGTACCCGCCACCGACACCACCGGCGGCGGCGAGGCACTGCTGTTCCACGGCGGCGGCGCGGTCGAAGGTACCTGGGCTCGGGAGTCGATCACGGACCTGTTCATCCTGACCACCGCCGACGGAGTGCCGATGACCCTGCCCTCCGGTCGCCTGTGGGTGTCGGTGTTTCCCGACGACCGGCCCACCGCCTGGGCATGACAGTCACCTAGAGTCGGCCGGTGGGTTCGCCACCCAACACCGCCCGCGGCATCGCTGCCGCCGTCCGCTCCGGGCAACGGCGGGCGGTGGATGTGGTCGCCGAGTGTCTCCACCGGATCGGGGGTGATCTCCTCAACGCCTTCACCCTCGTCACTGCCGACGCCGCCATGGCAGACGCTGCCAGCGTCGACGCCACCGTCGCCGCCGGACAGGACCCGGGACCGCTGGCCGGGGTGCCGGTCGCCGTCAAGGACCTCATCGATCAAGCCGGGCTCCCCAACACGGCCGGCTCGGGCTTCCCCCCGGAGTTCCCCGACCAGGACGCCACGGTGATCACCAGGCTGCGCGGTGCCGGTGCGGTGCCGGTGGGACGCACCGGGCTCCACGAATTCGCCTTTGGCTTCTCCTCGGAGAACCCGTGGTTCGGTCCGGTGCGCAACCCTTGGGACCCCACCATCTCGCCGGGAGGATCGTCGGGAGGATCCGGCGTCGCCGTCGGTGCCGGGTGGGTCCCGGTGGGGTTGGGCACCGACACCGGGGGCTCGGTGCGGGTGCCGGCGGCGTTGTGCGGGGTCGTCGGGCTCAAGGTCACCCACGGCTCCGTGTCCACCACCGGGGTCTTCCCGCTGGCGCCGTCGCTGGACACCGTGGGACCGATCACCAGGACGGTGGGCGACGCCGCCGCTGTGTTCGCCGCCCTCGCCGGGCACGACCCGGCAGATCCCTGGTCGAAGCTGGCCCCGCCCGAGGCAGCCGGCGAGCCGGCCGACCTCGACGGCGCCATCCTGGCTGTCCCCCATCCCTGGGTGGACCGTCCCCTCAGCGACGAGGTGGCGGCGGCCTGGGCGGCGTTCCTCGATGCCGCCCCCGCCGCCGGGATGGTGGTGGTCGATCTGGAGCTGCCCCAGCTCTCCTACCCCGGTGACCTGCTGGCATCGGTGTATCCCGAGGTGGCCCTGATCCACGCCGAGCGGTATCGCAGCCAGCCGGAGCAGTACGGCACCGAGGTCGGCGAGCGGGTGGCGGCCACCCTGGACTACACCCTCGACGACTACCTCACCGGGCTGGCGTGGCGCGCCCGGATCGGTGACGCCCTCGACGGCGCCCTCGCCCGGTGTGACGCCGTGGTGACCCCGGCGGTGGCCGCCATGCGCAAGATCATCGGGGTGGGCACCATCGACATCGGCGGCCGCGAGGAGGGCTACCGGTCGGTGTTGAGCTGTTTCTCGGCGCTGGTCAACCATTCCGGCAACCCGGCGCTGACCGCCCCCATCGCCGTTGCCGGGTCGCCACCCCCCAGCATCCAGCTCATCGGGCGGCGCAATCGCGACCACAGGCTGCTCGAGCTCGCCCTGGGCATGGAGGCGGCCGGTCTACTGGCGACACCGCCGCCTCCCCCGCAGGTATGACGCCGCAGTAACGCCCCGGTGACGCCGGGGTGGCCCTCCGATGGTCGTACAATGAACCAACCGCATGACGGCGGCACCAAGAACGTTCGCCCCCCGGTGGCCCGGGAGCCGTAGGCGACACCAGGAGATGAGACCCTGACCGACGACACCTTGACCAGGCCAACCGACCGCGAGCGGCTCGATCGGGTCGTGATCCGCTTCGCCGGCGACTCCGGCGACGGGATGCAGCTTGCCGGCACCCGTTTCACCGATGCCTCGGCGTTGCTGGGCAACGACCTGGCAACCCTCCCCGACTTCCCCGCCGAGATCCGGGCTCCCGCCGGGACCCTGCCCGGGGTTTCCTCGTTCCAGGTGCACATCGCCGACTGGGACATCCTCACCCCCGGGGACACCCCCGATGTGCTGGTGGCGATGAACCCGGCGGCGTTGCGGGCCAACGTCGCCGATCTGCGCAAGGGCGGGCTGCTGCTGGTAAACGAGGACGCCTTCGACGAGCGCAACCTGGCCAAGGCCGGATACGCCGCCGATCCTCTCACCGACGGATCGCTCGAGGGCTACCACCTGATGACCGCCCCCATGGAGGACCTCACCAAGACGGCGGTGGAGGGCACCGGGCTGCGGGGCCGGGGGGTGCTCCGTTCCAAGAACTTCTTCGCCCTGGGGCTGGTGTCGTGGATGTTCAACCGCCCGGTGGACCCGGTGCTCGACTGGGTGAAGGAGAAGTTCGGCAAGGACGACCCGGTGGGCAACGCCAATACCGCCGCATTCCGCGCCGGATACAACTTCGGGATCACCACCGAGGAGTTCCACCACACCTTCGAGGTGCAGCCGGCCAAGTTGCCGGCAGGCACCTACACCAACATCACCGGCAACCAGGCGCTGGCGTGGGGGCTGATCGCCGCCTCCCAGGCGGTGAAGCTGCCGCTGTTCTACGGGTCGTACCCCATCACCCCCGCCTCGGGGATCCTCGAGGAGCTGTCCCGCCACAAGAACTTCGGGGTGCGCACCGTCCAGGCGGAGGATGAGATCGCCGCGGTGGGGATAGCACTGGGAGCATCGTTCGCCGGACATCTGGGGGTCACCGGGACCAGCGGCCCCGGGGTGGCGCTGAAGAGCGAGACCATCAGCCTGGCCTTCCAGGTCGAACTGCCGCTGGTCATCGTCGACGTACAGCGCGCCGGGCCGTCCACCGGGATGCCCACCAAGGTGGAACAGGCCGACCTGATGCTGGCGTTGTACGGCCGTCACGGCGAGGCACCGATTCCGGTGGTGGCGGCGTCGTCACCCAGTGACGCCTTCGACACCGCCATCGAGGCGGTGCGCATCGCGGTGCAGCACATGACCCCGGTGATCCTGTTGTCGGACGGCTACATCGCCAACAGCTCCGAGCCGTGGGCGCTCCCCGATGCGGGTGAGCTCGGCGACCTGTCGGTCCCGTTCGCCACCGAGGAGCCCGACGTGGCCTTCCTCCCCTACCGGCGCAACCCGCAGACCCTGGCCCGGCCCTGGGCGGTCCCCGGCACCCCCGGTCTGGAGCATCGCATCGGCGGCCTGGAGCACGAGGACCTCACCGGCAACGTGTCATACGACCCGCTCAACCACGAGGCGATGACCATCCTGCGCGAGGAGAAGCTGGAGCGGGTGCGGGCCTCGATCCCACCATCGACCCTGTACGGCGACGACGACGCCGAGGTCCTGGTATTGGGTTGGGGCTCGACCTATGGGGCCATCAGGGCCGGGGTGCGCAACGCCAACCGCGACGGCGCCAGGGCGGCGCATCTGCACATCCGCCACCTCAGCCCGCTGCCGCCCGACCTGGGCGACATCCTGCACGGCTTCCCCACCGTGCTGATCCCCGAACTCAACCGGGGCCAGCTGCTCAAGGTGATCAGGGCCGAGTATTTGATACCCGCCGTGGGGCTGTCCAAGGTGCAGGGGCTCCCGTTCAAGACGGCGGAGATCGCCGCCAAGATCCACGAGCTGGCCGACGCAGACGCCAGCGAGCGGGTATGACCGACACCGAGGCCCGCTACAGGCGGCAGGACTTCCAGTCCGATCAGGAGGTGCGGTGGTGCCCGGGGTGCGGTGACTACACCATCCTGGCCACGGTGCAGAGCCTCCTCGCCGGGCTCGACGTCGACCGCCATCGGCACGTGTTCGTGTCGGGGATCGGGTGCGCCGCCCGCTTCCCCTACTACGTCAACACCTACGG
>JACDBE010000309.1 GCA_013695075.1 Acidimicrobiia bacterium | reverse complement strand
CCCCACGACGAACCGCCGCCGCCACCGCTGCCAAAGCCGCCGCCTCCACCCCACCCGGAGAACACCCCGCCGCTGCCGAACCAGGAGTCGCGGTCGTCGGCCCATGACTGGTCGCGGTAGATCGGCTCCCAGCCATAGCTGCCGCCGTGGCCGCTGGTGATGATCCAGTGATAGAACAGCAGGGTGAAGGGATCGAAGGCGTATAGCCCGCTCGGGATCCGCTCGCCGGTGGTGCGGTCGCGCTGGTTCTGCACCCCTTCGTGGGCCAGCTCGGGAGCGAACCGGTCGGCGTCGTCGATGCTGCTGCGGGCCAGCGACTGGCGTTGGGCGGCGTATGCCAGGGCGAACACTCGCGCTCCGCGCGGATCGGAGGCACCAAAGGCCGCCGCCACTTCGGCATAGGCCCCGGACAGGCCCAAGGTCCCCAGTGCCTCCCGAGCCTCGAGCCATCGCCTGATGGCCTGGGACGGCTCGATGGAGATGGCCAGGATGCCGGCGATGGTCTGCCGCGACTCGTCGGTGACGCCCTGGGTAGCCAGCTCGTCGAGCAGCGCCTGGTACACCTCGGGCCCGTCGTCGCGCCGGCGCAGCAGCGCAGTGGTGATCGACACCGGGAGCCCGAAGCGGGTGGCCTCCTCCTTGACGTGCTGGATCTCGCGTGGGGTGCGCAACCCGGCCAGGGCGTACTCCACCGCCTCGTCGGGCTCTTGACCTCGGGCGCGGTGCTCGGCATAGACCTCGAGGAACTCGGGGATGTCGTCGTCGTCGTTGTTCATCAGCAGCAGCGCCGCCACCGCCGGGATGGCGAGACCGTCTGCGGTGAGCGCTGACCCCTGTTCCTCCAAGGTGACCCGGGCCTTCTCGTAGCGGGCGGCGGCTGTGTCGAGGTCGTCGTCGAGGTCGCTCAGGGCGGCGGCCACCGCCGGCCTCGCTGTAGACGCCGGCAGCTTCTCGTACATGGTGGTGAGGCGTTCGGTCTTGGTCTCGGCGGCGCGGTACAGGGCGTCGAGCTCGGCGACCGAGGCCGACGCCAGCGCCTCCCCCTCCAGCGCCGGGGCGACCCGGAGGAACCGGGTGCCGGCATCGGTGAGCAGGGCGTCCCCGATCGGGGTGGCCACCATAGTGTTGGCGAACGCCGTCGCCGCCCGGCTACGGGCCGCCGCCACCCGGTGCGGGCGCAGGCTGGCCACCAGACGCTGCACCTCCTGGCGCTTGACCTTGAAGGCGTCGTCGTCGCCGGGGCCGACGTCGAGGGCGTCGGCCGCCGCCTGCTGCACGGCACCCTCGAGCAGTTCCCGCTCCTGGGCGGCGCGTAGCTCGAGCGGGACCTCGGCCTCCGCCATCATCCGCTCCCGGTCGACGACGGCAATGAGCCCGGTCTCCCAAGCGGAACGAGTCGCCTCGTCGTTGGTGACGTCGTTGCCGGCGTCGATGGCGGCGAGCACCTCCACCACCTGGGCGGTGGCCGCATCGGCCCCGGTGGCGGTGGCGTCGAGGTCGTAGTCCTCCACCCTGGGCAGCTCGTGACCGGCGGGTTCCAGCTTGGCCAGATCGTCGTCGATGAGGTTCTTGCGCCGGTCGTTGACCTTGCCGTTCTGCTCACGTCGCTTGGCGATGGTGGAGGCGCCGATGCCACCCAGGGCCACCAGACCGACGACACCGAGCACCACCAGCCCACCACCTCCACCGCGCGACTCGCGCTCCTCCTCTTCCGGTTCCGCGATTGGCTCCTCGTCGGGATCGATGGTGCCACCGTGGACATCGGCCAGGGCCTGCTCCATGGCGCCCACGATGGCCAGCATTCCGCCCTCGAAATCATCGGCGGCGAAGAACGAGTTGGCCGCCCCGGCAATGCCGTCGGGGTCGGGGAGGTCCTGGACGCCGCTGCCCGGGCTCACCGCGGTAAACCGCTGCTCGAGATCGACCAGGACCACGATGCCGTCGTTGGCGGTGGTACCCACCCCCCAGGCGTTGCCGATGTCGGCGGCGAACTCGCCCGGGGTACGCCCCCGGCTGTCGTCGACGATCACCATGGCGATCTGGTTGCCGTAGCGGGACACCAGCCGGCCGATGGCGTCCTCGATCCTCTGGTCGTCGTCGACCACGCCAGCGTCGTCGGTGAACCATCCCCGGCATACCACCTCCTCGTACTCACCGCATTCGGGGGGTGCGGTGACGTCGGTCTGTGCCACCGCGGGGACGGCGGCGACCGTGACCAGTCCGAGGACGAGCAGGAGAAAGGCGGCGACCAGCCGGGGGATTCCGATCACGGCATGACGGTAATAGGGCGCCGCCGGTACCTGGACGGTGCCGGTCGAGGTGGTGCCGAGCCGGTTCTTCAGGTGCCGTTCACCCGAAGCGGAGCGGGAGGTCGGTCGGTCGGTAGAACGACGGGGCCAGCTCGGTGCAACGGCGCAGCGCCATGGGGATCTCGGCGGCGGCTCCCAGGTCGCCCTGGCACCCGCCGACGATAGCCAGGTGCAGCGAGCCCCCCTCCCGGACCTCCCCCAAAGACGCGGCCCTGGGCGCCTGAGGTTGTCGGGCCGGCAAAGCCGGCCCTCGGGCGCGCACCTTGCCCTCGGGCAGTCGAGGCGAGGGTTAGCGAGCGGTGTCGTGGTGTTGGGTGGCGAAACGGTGCAGTGCGTCCTCGTCGACGATCAGGGCTTGGCGGGGGATGAGGTGGCCTTCGGATGCCCGCCATGGTGGCGTCACCAGGTCTTGCTCGAAGTAGCGGTCGCTGGCGGCGAGGTCACTAGGCAGGGTGACCCCGGGGTGGGTGGCCATGGCGACCAGGAGGTTGCGCCCCACTCCCGTTTCGACCAGCCCCCCGATCTTCACCCCGAGCCCGTTGCGGGCGGCGACGCCAAGCGCTTGCAGGGTCAGCGAAGGGCCAAGCCGACCCGGCTTGAGCGCCACGGCGTCGGCGAACCCGGCGGCGGTGGTGATGTCAGCCAGCCGCCTGATCGACTCGTCGAGGCAGATGGGGGTGGCCAGCACATCGTGCAGCTCCGTCAGGGTGCCGATGGCGTCGCCAGGGAACGGCTGCTCGACATAGTCGAGGCCGAGGCTATCGAGGGCCACCAACCGATCGATGCCGGTGGCATCGAAGCTGCCGTTGGCGTCGACGGCGATGCCCAGCGACGGATGGCCGTGGCGGACGGCGGAGACGAGGTGGACCGTTGCCGGGTCGATCTTGACCTTGACGTGGCGGTAGCCGGCGGCGACGGCCCCGGCGACATCGTCGAGGAGTTCGTGGGCGGAGCGGGGCAGGCCGATGACCAGCGACGCCGGCACCGGCTCCATCCGGCCACCGAGATGGATGGCCAACGAGTAGCCCCCGGCCCTGGCCGCCAGATCGGTGAGGGCGGTGTCGACGGCGGCGGTCGCCGTTGATCCCTCGATGGGCACCGCCTCGCCGCCGGCCACGATCCGCCCCGCCTCGGCCACCAGCAGAACCCAGGCGTCGTCGGCGGTGTCAAGGGTGTGCCCGCCGACCGGGGCTGCTTCACCCCACCCGGTGTGGCCATCCCCGGTGGCCGCCACGATGATCGAACGTCGCCGGTAGATGGAGCCGGTGGCGGTGCGCAACCCGTGGCGCATGGGCACGGTCACATCCCACAGCCTGATGCGGGCAGGGCGGATCACCGGGCGGTGAGCGATGCAGCAGCCACCCGGCGGAGGTTACGGGGTGATGCGGTACCGTCGACGAGATGTCCCGCCGCACGCTCATCGTCGATGGAGCGCTCGATGTGGCCGCCACTTTGCGGACCAGCGCCGCCAAGGCGGTGGGCCGGATCGTGCTGCACGGGGGCGACACGTGGTGGGTGCAGCGAACCCCGACCGGTCCGGTGAGCATGCGTATCGGAGGCGGTGGCGGCCAGTTCGAGGCCGAGGCGTTCGGTCCCGGGTCGGGGTGGGCCCTGGAACACCTCCCCGATCTGCTCGGCGTCGACGACGACCCGTCCTGGTTTCGCCCGCCCCCAGGTCCGCTTCGAGATCTGCACGGCGCCGCCCTCGGTATGCGCCTGGGGCGCAGCGGTCTGGTGTTCGGGGCGCTGCTGGCCGCCATCCTGGCCCAGCGAGTCACCGCCGAAGAAGCCCACGGCGCATACCGGGAGATCGTCCGCAGCTACGGCGAGCCGGCCCCAGGACCGCTCCGGGCGATGGTCCCTCCCGGGCCCACCGATATCGCCGCGCTGGGGTACCAGGATCTGCATCGGTTCGGGGTGGAGCGGGGGCGGGCCATGACCCTCATCGAGGCGGCTCGTCGCATTGGTCGCCTTGAGGCGGTGACCCGCATGGAGCATGGTGATGGGTACCGGCGGCTGCAAGCGGTCAGGGGGATCGGGCCGTGGACGGCGGCGATCGTGATGGGGGCGGCCTGCGGCGACCCCGATGCGGTGCCCGTCGCGGACTACCACCTTCCCAGTCTGGTCGCCTGGGCGCTCGCCGGTGAGCCACGGGCCACCGACGAGCGGATGCTGGAGCTTCTGGAGCCATACCGCGGGCACCGCCGTCGCGTCATCTTCCTGCTGGAGCGCTCCGGGATCCGTCCGCCCGGTTACGGCCCCCGGATCGCCAGACGCCGCATCGCCGCCAGCTGAGGTCGGCCGCGTCCGGCCCCCCGCGGCGCCTTTGGGGACCCAACATCACACCATCAGCGGCTGGTAGCCGGCGGCGAGGATGGCCACGGTGGTGGCCGGGGTGATCACCGGGACCTGGCCGGTCGGTAATGCCGTGGCGGCGCCGTATCCGGTCTCGTTCCAGGGCCGCAGCTGTCCCTGGGTCAGCACGTGGGGGAGACCGTCATGGAGCACCATGGCGTGTTCGGGCAGCCGTGCCGCCACCGCGGTCAGCACCGCCACCCCGACCCGAGGTGGGGACCCAAGGGCGCCACGCTCGGTGGCGAGCCGGCGGTCGATGGCGGGGGCACCCGCCGTCACGTCGCCGGTGACCTCCCGGAACAGGTCACGGAAGCGCACCGCGTCCTGGCGGCGGCACTCGAAGCAGGGTCGATGCCCGGCGGCCAGGGCGGTCACCTCGTCCCAGAAGAACAGCTCGGTCCAGCGCCCGGGCTGGAGCAACCGCCGTCGCCGGCCCTTGAACTCCAGCCGGCAGATGATCCAGGAGCGGGTCGCCTGCCGGCGCACGATGGTGCCGGTGTCGTCGTGGAGCACCCCCCGGTTGCCCATGAAGGCGCCCCGGAACCCACTGGCGATGATGTTGCCGAAGGGATCGACCCGGTTGTGACGCCGCAGAGCGCCGTCGGCCGGGGTCGGTACGTCGTTCAGTACAGCTCGTAGGCGCCGGCGATGAGCCGGTCCCGCACCCCGGCCCAATCCTCGAAGGCGGCGGTGACGGCGTCGGCAATCATGCCGTCGGCCACGTCGCCGGAGATCTCGACGTGCACCGCCTGGGGGCTGGTCACCGGGTGCCCGATCGAGCTGAGCAGCCGCAGGGTGACATCCTCGGCTCCGGTGTCGGCGAGCAGCCTGGTGGCTATGTCGAAACCGAAAGCGTGGTAGGTCTTGCCGACATGCGACGCCGGGTTCTTGCCGGCGGCGGCCTCCAGGCTCATCGGGCGGTAAGGGGTGATGAGGCCGCCGAAGCGGTTGCCCCGCCCCACCTGGCCGTCGTCGCCGGCCTCGGCCGAGGTGCCGGTCAGGGTCAGGTACACGGTGTGCTCCAGGTCGGCCTGGTTCACCGCCACCTCGACGGGGGCACCGAAGGCGGTGCCGGCGGTGTCGGTGGCGGCGCTGCGAATGGAGTCGATGACCTGGTCGTACTCGGCACGGTCGGCCACCTTGGTGGCCATCACCGGAGCGGCCACCGTCAGACGAGCTTGGTCACCGACGCGGCACCCCATCACCTTGATGTCGCGCCCGACAGCCACCTCCGCCCGGAACGCATCCGAGTTGAGCTTGCGTTCCACCTGATAGACGGCATTTTCCAGCGGCGATCGGGGCAGCGACACCGCGGCGAACGAGGTGTCGTTGCACATGGGGACGGTGTCGGTGCCACCGGCCACTGCCTCCAGGTCCACCGATGACGGGTTGAGCCAGATGTCGACCTCGAAGGCCTCGTCGGTGGCGTCGGGGAGCAGCGCCATCAGCTTGGCCTTGTACTCGTGGCGCAGCTCCTCGACGTCCGGCTTCCAGGCGCCGCCCATGTAGGCCTTGCCCACCAGCACCAGCTTGGACGCCTTGAGATGGTGGCCGCCCCCGAAACCGACGTCGACGGCCCCGGCGGCGAAGATGGCCTTGTCGACGTTGAAGTGCTGCACCTGGCCGGTGTGGGTCAGGTACTCGCCGGCGAGCCGGCGGGCCAGATCCTCGGCGAGATGGTCGCAGATGGTGTCGGGATGGCCGGTGCCCTTGCGTTCGACGAACTCGATCTCGGGGCGGTATGGGCTGCGACGGGTGATGGACAAGTTCATGGTGCAGAGGCTCCAGCACGCAAGCGACGATGGGGTACCCGACCTTGAGCAGCCCCCTGAGCGCCTGAAATGGTAGCCGACGACCAACTGGCGTCGAGATGGGTCAGAACTCGGCTCCGCGCAAGGCATCCCTCACCTTGGATCTGGGCCCGCTGCGGAGCAGCCCACCGGCGTAGATGCGGCCCCCGATGCGCAGCATCCCCACCACAGCGGCCGCCATCAAGGCGATCGACAGCACCACCTCCCACACCGCAGCGGCGCCGGTCACCTGGCGCAGCGGCATCACCAGCGGAGAGAACGGGGGAACGATCGACAGGGTGCGCAGCACCGGGTTGTCGCCGCCACCGAGGGCACTGGATGCGACGAAGTAGCCGATCATCAGCACCATCGTCATCGGGAAGGATGCGCTCTGGGCGTCCTCGTTGTTGCTGACCAAGGAACCGGCCACGGCGTAGCCGGTGGCGTAGAAGGCGAACCCGAGGAGGAACCAGCCGACTACGGCTAACACCACCAGGGCGCTGATCGGGGGGAAGTCCACGGCGTCGACGAGTCGGGCGCCGATAAAGCCGGTGACGGCCACCACCACTATTTGGATCAGCCCCAGGACGCCGATGCCGAGCACCTTGCCTGCCAGCAGGTGGCGGGGCCGCACCGCACCGAGGATCACCTCGACCACCCGGCTCGACTTCTCCTCGATCACCCCTTGGAGAACCCACTGGCCGTAGGTCACGATCGATACGAATAACACCAGGGACCCGAGGAAAGCGAGAAATACCAGCTCGCCGGCATCCTCGCCGGGTTGTATCTCCTCGATGGTGGGCTCACTGGCGAGCAGGTCGCCGAGGGTTCCCTGGTCGATACCGAGGTTGTCGGCGGTGTCGGTGAGGGACTGGGCCGCCGCCACCGCCGTCACCAGCGAGACCAGCTCGGAGGGGCTGTCGGGCCCGGTGACCACGGTGGTGCCATCGATGATGCCGATGTCGACACCACCGTCCGCCACGGCGGCGCGCACTGCGGCACCGTCGGTGATGGGGACGATGGTGGCGGTGGTGTCCGGTGAGGCGGCGCCACCCTCGATGGCGGCAACCAGACTCTCCGGGATAACACCGGCGGTCCCCACGATGTAGGTGGTGGTCGACCCGAACAGGACCGGAAGGAACAGCAGCCCCGCCACCAGGAGCACGGTGACCAGGGTCGACAGTTGGTAGGCGCGGCTGGTGATCCGTTCGAAGAACTCCCGGCGGGCCACCAGCGAGATCGCCCGCCACGACCCCAGCTCGGCGGTCATCGCCGTACCGCCTCGATGAACACCTGGCTGAGGTTGGGCGGGGTGAAGGAGAACGACTGCAAGGTGCCGGCTTGGCGCGCCCGGTGCAGCATGGCCTCGGGATCGGCCTCCCGGTCGACCATCAGCACCACCCGCTCCGGCGACCGTTCCACCACCTCCACTCCTTCAAGATCCTCGTACCAGGTGCCGGCGGGGACGGTGTGGGCCACCTCGAGGTAGCGATGCTCGGAGGCGGCCCGCAGCTTGTCCACCGGACCGGAGAGCACGATTTGGCCCTTGTCGATGACCACCACCGATTCGCACAGGTCCTCCACCAGGTCGAGCTGGTGGCTGGAGAAGACCACCGCGTTGCCGGCGGCGGCTCGCTTGGCGAGGATGTCCGCCATGGCCTCGACCCCCAGCGGGTCGAGACCGGAGAACGGCTCGTCGAGCACCAGCAGGTCGGGGTCATGGAGGAGGGCGGCGGCCAGCTGCACCCGTTGCTGATTGCCGTGGGAGAGCTGCTCCAGCTTGGCATGGCGGCGGTCGGCCAGCCCCAACGACGCCAGCCATTCGTCGGCGGCGGATTCGGCGTCGGTCCGGGTCATGCCGTGGAGCTGGCCAAAGTAGGCGAGCTGGCGGGCGATCTTCATGCGCGGGTAGAGGCCCCGTTGCTCCGGCATGTACCCGAAGCGTTGCCGGGTGGCGGTGTCGATCGGTTCCCCGTCCCAGGTCACCTCGCCCTCGTCGGGGCGCACCAACCCGAACACCGCCCGCATCGCCGTGGTCTTGCCCGCCCCGTTGGGACCGAGGAAACCGAGCATCGTTCCCCGGGGGACATCGAACGAGCAGTCGGCCAGTGCCACCACCTCGCCGTACCGCTTCGACAGATGCCTGAGGCGCAGCATGCGGCGGGATGGTAGGTGGCTGGCCGGCCGGTGCGAATCAGGCGCCGCCACCGCACATGATGGAACTCCCCAGATCCGGGCGGGGCCGGAGACACTCCGACGCCGCCTCTCTCCGGGAGCCCGGGGAGAGGCGGCGGTCGGTCACATGGTCAGGGGTCAGGTGCCTCGATCTAGAGGTTGGCGCACTGGTCCTGCTTCTCGCCGTGCACGATGTTGCCGCTGCCGGTGGGGGCGGGGCTGTTGCCGGTGCACTGCAGGTCCCCGTCGATCACGTTGCCGACGAACGACACCCCGCCGGTATTGGAGAAGGCCTGGACGTTGCCGCCAACGGTGTTCCGGCTGGCGGATACGGCACCGGTCTGGTCGTCATAGAGGATGTCACCCTCGATGGTGGTGGCGCTCACCGTGGCACGCTGGCCTTGGACCACCTGGATGGAGCCACCCACCGACGAGCGCTTGGTGACGCTCACCAGCTTGGAGCCTTCGGCCTGGACGTTCCCGGTGACCTTGACCGCGGTGGCCTTCAGGGTCGAGCCGGTCTCGACGTAGATCGTGCCCTGCACGGTGGTGCCCTGCAGGGTGCAGGTGGCGCCGTCGGGCACCCGGATGTCGTCGTGGGTGACGCGCCGATGGTACCGGTGCATGTGGTCTCCTCGGCAGACGCAGGCCCGGCGGTGAGCCCGACGGCGGCGACCGCCAGCAGCAACATCGTTGCCAGGGTGATGAGGGTCCGTTTCATGGCAACTCCTATGGGTAGGGGGGAGTTTGTCGGCATCCTCATCTGGGGCCGTGAGGAAGCGGTGAGCCGGCGATGAGATTGCTCTCATCGCGGCCGCCGTTGCGGCGAGGCCGGGTGCGGAGCGGTGGCCATGTGCAACGGCGTCCGCCCCGGCGGCCGTCTAGGTTCGGAGCCATGCATGGCCGCGTCCTCCGTCTCGCCACTCCCGACGGAGCGCGGTCGCTCGGCATCGACGCCGAGGGTCGCTGGGCCGCGCCGGGGTCAGTCAACGGCGACACCGTCGACCTCACCGAATGGGTGGCCATTGCCGGCCTGGTCGACGCCCACGCCCACCTCGGGGCCGGGACCATATCGGAGATGCGCGACCCGACCCGTCCCCGCGCCGACCACGTGGCCCGCCATGCCGCCGAGCAACTCGCCGCCGGGGTGACCCTCGTGGCAGACAAGGGGACCGACGACGTGGAGACGGTGGCGATGACAATGGCGGTCGATCCCGTCGACCGACCCGAGATGGAGGTGGCCGGGATCCTGCTCACCACCGAAGGCGGCTACTACCCGGGGGTGGCCACCGAGATCGATCCTGCCCGGATCGGCGAGTGGGTCGACGAGTACGGGACCGATGCCGTGGGGTGGGTCAAGCTGGTCGGCGACTGGCCGCGCCGGGGGCTGGGGGCGGTCTCCAACTTCACCGAGATCGAGCTGGCGGTCGCCGTCGACCATGCCCACCGTCGAGGAAGGAGGGTCGCCATCCACACCGCCGCCCCGGAGACTCCGAGCAGGGCGGTGCGGGCCGGGGTCGACTCCATCGAACACGGCCTGTTCCTCACCGAGGACGATGTCGCCATGCTCGGCGAGCGGGGCGGCGCCTGGGTGCCGACCATCGCCGCCATGGAGGAGCTGGGCGCCGCCCTGGGACCGGACTCGTCGGGGGGGCGGCTGATCGCCGAGGGGTTGGCCAACGTGCGCCGCCTCGTCGCGCCGGCGGTCGACGCCGGGGTTCGGGTAATGGCAGGCACCGATCTCACCCTGCCCCACGGGGCGGTCGTGGCCGAGGCGCAGCGGCTGGTCGGCTACGGGCTCACCGAACCGCAAGCCATCGAAGCATTGATAACCGCACCCCGCCACTTCTTCGGCCATCCCGGACTCACCCTCGGAGGTCCGGCCGACCTGCTGGTGGTGGATCCCCCGGGTGGGCTCACCGAGCTGGCACGCCCCCGGCTAGTGCTGCGCTGCGGCCGGATTGTGATCGACGCCCGCCGCTGACGGGTACTTCGGACAGCAGCGCCCGAGCTGGAGACTAAGTGGCAGTATTCCTACCGGCAAACTGCCATGGTATAGTTCTACCATGAAGGTGAGCATCGACGGCGCCGGCCGCCTGGTGGTGCCCAAGAAGCTGCGTGACGAGCTGAACCTGGTGCCCGGGACCCGGCTGGAGATCAACGTGCGTAACGGCAGGCTGGAGCTCGAACCGGCCGTCACCCGCATGCGCCTGGTTCGTCGGGGTGGGGGCATGGTGGCGACGCCGGACGAGCCGCTCCCGCGCCTCGAGGCCGAGGACGTGCGAGCCGTCGTCGACTCCCTGCGACGGTGATCGCCGTCGACAGCTCGGTGGCCATCGCCGCCTTCGGAGATTGGCATGCGCTCAACGAACCGGCCCGCCAGGTACTCGATGCCGGCGCCGCCATTCCCGCCCATGCCCTCCTCGAGACCTACTCGGTGCTCACCGCCTTCCCGCCACCGCATCGTGCCCCTCCGACGGTCGTCGATCGGTGGCTCGACGACCGTTTTGCCGGCGTCCTGACGCCGCCCGAGCCGGAGGCGCTGCGCCACCTCGTTCGTAGTCTCGCTAGCGCCGGCTTCATCGGCGGCGCCACCTACGACGCCCTGGTGGCGATCACCGCCGCCCACGCCGACGCCGTCCTCGTCACGGCGGATACCCGGGCGCTCTCGGTGTACGACTTCATCGGCGTCGAGGTGCGCTACCTGGTGGTGCCATAGGGGTCGGCTACCACCGGTCGCGGTGAATGGTCTCGCCTCGGGGGCGGGGGCCTCGCGCCAGGGACATGGAACGGCGGTCGGGAGCGGGATGACCGATGGTGACCACCCCGATCGCCCTCACCTCGGAGGGGAAGCCGAGTTCCGCCTCCAGCGCCGCCAGGGCGTGAGATCCGAGGAACCCGGCGGCGAGACCCTCGTCGACGGCGGCCAGCAGGACCAGCATCAACGACGCCCCGGCGTCCACCCACCAGTAGGGGACCGGCCAGTCCTGCTCGGTGCTGTTTGGGTTCTTGTCCGGCTCGTCGTAGCGGCGGCGGTACACCTCCTCGCTGACGGCCACCACCACGTGCACCGGAGCCCGCGAAATCCACGAGTCGAACCCGGCGGCCACATAGTCGTGTTCGCCGGCCAGCTCGGCGATACGCCGACGGCGGGTCGGGTCCGTGACCACCACGAGCGACTGGCCCTGGCTGTACCCGGCGGAAGGCGCCCGCAGCCCGGCGGCGACGATCCGCTCCACCGCCTCGGGGGCGACGGGCTCGTCGGTGTAATTGCGGACCATGCGCCGGCGGCGCACCACCTCGGAAAACTCCACGGCGTTCTCCTGCACATCTCGCGTGCCAGGACGCTATCAAAGACGGCTCGCTCTGCCGCCTGTCCAGCCGGGATAGCCGGGCCGGAGGTCGAGCCGCCACCGGCTGGCCACCTCATACACTCGGCAGCGATGGGCGATCCGGTGACCCTGGGCATGGTGGCCGCCACCGCCCGGCGGGTGGCGGAGGCGATGGAACTCGATGCCTCCCGACAAGCCGCATGGGAGGAGATGGCGACCCGACTGCTGTCCACCGCCGACTCGGTGGACGGGCTCGACCCTGCCGAGGCTCTGCTCGATCTCCGCTCGGCGCTGGTGATGAGCCGCTCCGTCTGGTCCGCCCTCGATCCGGCGCTGGCCGCCGATGCCGCCCGGGTCCTGGCCGGCGCCAAGCGACTGGCGATCGAGCTCTAGCGGGGACCGAGCATCAAGGGGCGACCGCTGCCCATCCCACCAACCGCTCGATGGCGATGGTGACCACCGGACCCTGCGGTGGCTGCTGCAGGTACTGGGGAAACTGGCGTGCGAGCAGCCGACCGGCGGCGGCGACCGCGGTGGGGGAGCCGTCGATGGCGCCGTTTCCGTCGATGCGAACCCACCACAGCCGGTCCCAGTCTTCATCGTCGTAATGCTCCACCAGCACCGAGCAGCGGGGGTTTCGTGCGAGGTTGGCCGCCCGGGTGAGGTCGGTGGTCGACTTCGGCTTGTGGTCGACGGCGGTGACCAGGGTGTCGCCGTCGATGGCGTACACGATGGGCACCTGGTGGGGATGGGTCTCACCGGCTGTAGCCAGCACCCCATGGCGAGCCGCGGCGATGAGCCGGCGACAGGTGGCTGCGGCCAGGCGGGGCATGACCGATTGTCCCACGGTGCGCTTCCGGACAGGATCGGGAATAGATCCCATGCTCAACCGTTGAATGCTCAAGTAGTTTCTCACCGACCCAAGGAGCCCCATGCCCACTGGCGCCGCCCCCACCGATCGCTTGTCGCTGCCCACCCCCGGGGTGTGGGAGATCGACCCGGCCCATTCGGCGGTCGAGTTCGTCGCCCGTCACATGATGGTGACCAAGGTCCGGGGGCGCTTCGCCGAGGTCTCCGGCAAGATCGAGATCGCCGAAGATCCCACCAAGTCATCGATCGAGGTCGACATCGACATGGCCAGCCTGTCCACCGGCTCCGCCGACCGGGACGGACACCTGGTCTCCGCCGATTTCTTCGACGTGGAGAACCATCCCACCATGCGGTTCGCCAGCACCTCGATCGCCCCGGCGGGCGACCAGTGGCAGGTCACCGGTGACCTCACCATTCGCGACGTCACCAAGCCGGTGACGCTCGACCTGGAGTACTTCGGCCAGGTCCAGGATCCGTGGGGCACCACCAAGGCCCAGTTCTCGCTGACCGGCGAGGTAGAGCGCGAGGCCTGGGGGCTCACCTGGAACGTCCCCCTGGAGGGAGGCGGCTTTCTGGTGTCGAAGAAGGTCACCATCGAAGTAGAGGTCCAGATCAAGCCAGCCTGAAGTCCGCCGCCTCGCTATGTCCTCATCGAGGCGATCAGGGCGGTGAGTCCCTCCCGTAGCGAACGGGACGACCATCCCAGCTCCTGCTGCGCCTTTGCCGGATCCCCCAGGTAGGTGGCCACGGAGGCCCGCAACGTTTCGACGGCGTCGCCCGACGGCAGGGGCACGATCCGGCCGGCCACTTCCGCCGCCCGGGCCATCGCCTTGACTGCCCACGTGGGGACGGTGACTGGGCCTCGGGTGCCAGCGATCTCAGCGGCGAGCCTCAATCCGGTGGCCAGGCTGGCAGCCGGCCCGGCCAGCATGTAGCTCTCCCCAGGGGTGCCCCGCTCCATGGCCAGCAGGTGACCGGCGGCGATATCGTCGACGTAGGCCCAGCACAGCGCCCCGCCGTCGGGCACCAGGGGCCGTTGACCCTCGATGACCCGGTGCAGCAGGCGGCCGGTCTGGCTGGTGTCACCCGGCCCGTACACCAGCCCGGGCATCACGGTGATCACGGGGAGACCGTCGGCGGCGAAGCGGGCTGCCACCTCATGGGCCTTCGCCTTGGTCTCGTCGTAAACGGACAGGTGCCGGCCGGTGTAGCGATAGCCCTCGTCCACAAGCTCTCCACCAGTGTCCGAGTTGATCGCCAGGGTGCTCGTGTACACGATGCGAGGAGCACCGGCGCTGGCGGCGGCGGCGAGCACGTTGCGGGTTCCGTCGACATTGACCCGCACCGCCTCCGCCCGGTCGCGATTGCCCAACCGGTACCAACCGGCAACATGGAACACGCCGTCGGCGCCATGGCACAGGGCCTGCAACGCAGCGTCGTCATCCAGGTCACCGACCACCAGCTCGACACCGATGCCCCTCAGGGTGTCCGCTCTTGCCGGATCCCTCACCAGCGCCACCACCTCGTGACCGGCGCGACGCAACTCGGCGGCGAGCGCGCCGCCGACGAAACCGGTCGCTCCGGTGATGGCATACCGCACCTCGCCATTGTGCCCGGTGGCAGAGGGCGGTGATGGCAAGATGGCCCCATGGCGGCATTGCCCCCGGAGGTGTTGAAGGCGATCGACGGACCGGTGCGTCAGATCCGCAAGGCGCTGGCGGAGCTCGAGCCCCAGGAGCTCCCCGCCGGCTTGCACAAGGTGGCGGCGACCGCCGGAGGGCGGCTGCCCCCGCCGCTGCTGTCCCGGCTGCTCGGGGAGCTGGACCGCAACGAGTGGCTGCGGGGACGGATCGTCGACGAGCTGGGCGATCGCATCGAGCCCGATACCGACGCGTTCCTGGCCCGTCCACCCGGTTGGTGGCTGGCCACAGCCAGCACCGTTGCCCAAGCGGCGCGGCACCGTCCTCCACCGCCGGAGGGCGACCAGATGGCTGCCGTCCGCCGCAAGCTCGCCGTTGCCAGGCAACGGATCAAGGACGCCGAGTCGCAGCGGGACAGCCTCCGTGCCGAGTTGAAGACCGTCAGGGCGGCCCAGGCGCGGATGGTCCATCCCGCAGAGAGCACTGAGAGGCTGGCCGGGTTGCAGGCGGAGATCCACCGGCGGGAGGAGGCGCTGGCGGGGGAACGGGCGGCTCGCGCCGCGTGCGAAGCGCGAGTGGCGGATCTGATGCGCCGGCAGCGACCCGCCGAGGTCGTCTTACCAACCCACCCCGCCCCCCGTGCGGTTGGGTTGACCGACCCGGTGCAGGCGGCAAGACGGCTCGATCTGCTCATCGCCAGCTATGCGGCCGGTCTGGTCCACCCCAAGGACGACCGACCGCAGCCGTCGCCACTGAGCCCGTCAGCCCCCAGGCCGGTGGTGCGGCTGGCCCCGGGTTTGGCGCCGGACCGTCCCGAGGCGGTGACCTGGCTACTGGGCACGCCCGACCCGGCGCTGGTCGTGGTCGACGGGTACAACGTCACCTACAAGTTGGATCCGGTCGAGTTCACCGCCGGGCCGGCGCGGCGACGGCTCGTCGGCAGCCTGTCCAAGCTGGGGAGCCGCAAGCCCCACCACATCATGGTGGTGTTCGACTCGGCCCAACCCGACTCCGAGCCTGCCCGGTTCGGGGACGTCGAGGTGCGATTCACCACCGGGGAAAAGGCCGACGACCTCATCGTCGCCATTGCCGCCACCACCCGCCACCTCCCGGTGGTCGTGGTCACCAACGATCGGGAGTTGCGCGAGCGGGTCGAGGCGGAGGAGGCACTGGCCCTGTGGGCAGAGGCACTGGTGCCCCATCTGGGTTGAGGCCGGTCAGAGCACCAGCTCGGCGAGGGTGCGCAGCGTGGTCACGTCGGTGGATCCTACGTTGAGGGTGGTGACCCCGGCCGCTCGCCAGGCTTCGAGTCGATCGGCGATCTGCTCGCGAGAACCGAGCAGGTTGAGCTCGTCGACCAGGGCGTCGGGCACCGCCCCGGCGGCGGCCTTGGGGTTGCCCCCCAGATAGAGGTCCTGGATGGTGGCCGCGGCCTCCTCGTAGCCATAGCGGCAGGCCAGGTCGTTGTAGAAGTTGGTTCCCCGGGCGCCCATGCCCCCGATGTACAGGGCAAGCTTGGGTCGCAACGCGTTGCGGCCCCGCTCCAAATCGTCCGTGACGAGGGCGTCAACCGCCGGAGCCACCTCGAAGCGGTCGGCCTTGCCCGGTTCGCCCGAGGCTGCGAAACCCTCCTCGAGGAGCGCCTGGAAGGCCGCGGGGGCCCGATCCGGCGAGTAGAACACCGGGAGCCACCCGTCGGCGATCTCGGCGGTGAGCCGGATGTTGCGGGGCCCGATGGCAGCCAGGTAGATCGGGACCGGGTGCGTGGGATGGGTGATCAGCCGCAACGGCTTGCCCAGTCCGGTGGCGCCGGGCCCGGTGTAGGGGATTGTGTAGTGCTCGCCGTCGTGGGTGAGCGGTTCGCCGCGGGCGATGATCCGACGCACGATCGACACGTACTCCCGGGTGCGTCCCAGCGGCCGACCGTAGGCAGTGCCGTGCCATCCCTCCACCACCTGTGGTCCGCTGAGCCCCAGCCCGAGAATGAAACGCCCGCCGGACAACTCGTTGAGTGTGACCGCGGTCATGGCCGCCATCGCCGGGCTGCGGGCGGGCATCTGCAGGATGCCGGCACCAACCTTGATGCGCTCGGTACGGGCCGCCACCCATGACAGCACGGTGACGGCGTCCGATCCCCACGCCTCGGCGGCGTACACGGCGTCGTAGCCGAGCCGCTCTACCTCGTGGATCAGATCCATGTCGAGTTCGGGGCGGGGCCCCCAGTATCCGAGGTTGATGGCAAGTTTCACCGAGACTCCTGTGTCATCACCGGGGTTTGGAGCTCCGGCGGACAGCGGCGTCACGCTACTCGGCGGCGCCCCGATGCGGCCATCGGGCCGGCCCCGCTTTTTGTCACACCCCTTCGATACGGTGCTCAGGTGTGACGCCGGCGGGGTCCGGAGTGAAGGCGAAGGTGAGGGTCGGGATGGGTTGGCGGTTCGATGGTCGTCGATAGAGGCGAGGCGGGAGGTAGATGATGTTGATCGATTGCGACACCTGCGTGATGCAGTACACCGAGGCGTGTCATGACTGCATCGTCACCATCCTGCTTGCCGGCGATGCCGGCGGCGGCGGTGGGGGCGACGGCGGTCCCCACGGCACCCTGGTGGAACTGGCAGATGGCGAGGCCGAGGCGCTGCGCAACCTGGCCGAGGTGGGTCTGGTGGCGCCGTTGCGTCTGGTGGTTCGCCACCGTGAGCGGGGAGAGGAGGTTGCCAGCGGATAGCGGACGGCCGGCGGGCCGTGCCGGGTGCCGCTTGGCCAGCCCTGGCCGGAAGTCGGGCAGGGTGCCACCCTGGCGGAGGGTCGGGGCACGGTCGCGGTGAAGGTCGCCGACACGGCGCCAGGTTCGATCCTGCCCAGCCTGGATTTCGCCGCAGATCGGCGCGATGATGGCGGGCAGATCGGGGGCACCAGCCGTGGAGGGCAGACCGCATGCCCGGGGCAGGGCGATCGCGCCACGGGCCCATCCCGTCGCCGTCAACGATGCCGGCGCGGTCGGGTGATCGCGGTGGTACTCGGTCGCGACCGAGGCGTTGTGGCTGAGGAGAAGACGATGACGGACACACCGAACCAGCAACCAGCCTCGGAGCCGACCCCCGTGCCGGTTCCGGGAGGCACCGGATTGGAAGAAGGCCAGGGCGCGCCGGCAGCGGAGCCCG
>JACDBE010000295.1 GCA_013695075.1 Acidimicrobiia bacterium | reverse complement strand
CCCCGGGAGGCGGCGCCAGCGCCCACGGTGCGGCCCGTAGCGGCGATTCTCGCTGGGGATTTCCGGGCATGTGGACCGACTGTCCGGCGGGCACCCGCTGACCTCGGCTCCGGGGTGCCGGAGGGTCCCCTCCCCACCTTCGGCGGGCGTCAACCGAACGTGAGCTGATGCCCGGTGTCCTCGATCCGGGGGGCTTGGGCGAAGGTGCCGTACTCCGTCGGCATGTCGGGTTTCTTGCCAGCGAGCAGCTCGCCTACGGTGATGATCTGGAGCTTGGGGAATAGTTGGCCGTTGAGTGCCCACACGTACGACCCTGCCTTGGCTGCTTCCTACAAAACCGCCGAAGACATCATCGAAAAGGTCCTCCGAGGACGAACCACACTCCACCAGATCAAAACCGCGACGGACCACTAGTTGTGTGTGGTTGGGAGACCTGTCGAACCATCGGGTCAGCTGCCGTCGTGGGCAGAATGCCACTTTTCCCAGTGCTGGCGGTGGGTCGGCAGGTAGGCGCCCGGTTGGAAGTGGGTGTCGTAGTAATCGGTGTCGAGGTGTACGGCCTGCACATATCCGGTGAGAACCATCGTGGTGTAGGTCGACGGAAAGCGACCATGCCTTTCGTAGATGTACTGGGCGACCTCCCCCAAGCACGCGACGAACTCCTCGCTGTAAGGATCGACACCAGCCTTGATCCCGGCAGCATCCTTCCACGGGCCCGGAGTCGAGGGGTCGTAAGTGCCGCCCGGGCCGAACTTGCGCTCGGCGAACACGTGCGCAGCGGTCCGCATATCGGGCTGGTAGGGCGGGCACAACGCCTCGTATATGCCGTCGAGACCCACCGGGTTGGGCAGCGTCCAGCGTTCGTCCTCTACGAACCGGAACCCGAGTCCGGCGATGCCGTCGTCGGCAAACGCTCCCAGGACGCTCCATCGGTTGATCCCATTGAAAAACAACCCACCGAGGCCCATCGCTTGCATGGTCAGCACGATGTTGTGGGCCATGAAACTGAGTTCGGCGGTGTTGGCCTCGTAAGCCATCTGCTGCAGCACGGAGAGAGGTGAGAGTTTGGTTTCATCGAGCAGCCCACTCCGGACGAACGGGGCAAGGTCACCGGCGGAACGGCCTGCCTCGTCATCAACGATGAAGTTGCCGTTGGCGAGGGCCATGGCCAGAAGCCCCAGCACTTGCTCGCTCGCATCGCCGACGGGCATGAACAGGGTTGAACCGGGTGCATTGGCCATCCACATGTTGGGAGGGAGCATGTGCGGTGGCTGAGCGGGTAGGTCGAGCCACCGATCGGACAACTGGATGGTGCGCTGGCGGCCCAGTTCCAGGATTCGTTGGATATCGTCGACCCCGTCGTCCAACTCCCGAACCGCCGTCGGGATGCTGTCGCGGGTATTCGTGAGGTATGTGCCTTCGTCGTCGGTGCGGAACAGCACGGGGGTGCCGAACCCGGCGGCGGTGGGTGCGGTGCGACCGGTGAATCGTTGCGTGTAGTGGGCGTGTGAATTCGGGCGATCCGGGCCGAACGGCACACCAAAATTCCACCCAGTGACTCCGGTTCCGGCGGCGACGAGCACCGCATGCTCGAGTTCGGTCAGCGGAGCGGGTTCGGCGCTCGATCTGAACGCCAGCGGCCCCGAAGGGATCTCCATACCCAGGCCAAACCGGCGGGAGCGCCTCCCGTAGATCGCCTCGAGAAGGGGGAAACCGAACAAGTCCCCGAGCGGATCGTCGTTCGCGGTGTCAACCATGATCCTGCCTCCAGTCGTCCTGCCACTCTCTGTCACGAGGCTCGAACCGTCGACCCCCTTGCGTGCGCCATCTCGACAGTCAAGCACGTCATCGCTCGCAGCCACGCCGTCATCGCCGCGCCGCCAACCGGGCACCTTGCGTGGAACGCCCGGGACATGTCCTCGGCGACCATGTACGCCGTGCTCCAGTCCGATGCTTCGTAGAACTGTCCAGACGCCTGCAGAGAGTTGTACCAGCGCCGAGCCACGGGATGCCAACCCCGAGGCGCCGAAGGCGGCTTGGCTACCTGGCCGAAGGGTTGCTCCACCCGCACGGTGGGCTTATTTCGGCGCCGTCGCTGTTCGGTCCGTTTCGGGGTCGGCCCGGGCATTGGCGACCTCCAGGTCAGGACTCGAGCTCGAGGTCGGAGTTGAGCTCGAGCTCCCGGATCCGCAAAACTTGATAACCCGTACAAACTGGCCGGCGGGCACCCACTGACCTCAGCCCCTAGGGGGGGGAGGGGGTCATCCCCCAGGGGGGGGCCGGTACCTCAGTGGACCGGGACCGTCGGCGCCGCCTCGACTGCGGCGAGACCCGGTGCGGTCATGTGTGAAGTGTGTGCGGCGCCGCTACAGGGTCGGGCCCAACGCTGGTGCTCGGAGCGGTGCCGGATGCAGGCCCGCCACGGGTTCCCGCTACACCCCACAACGCCCCTCCCCAGCTCGACGGTGCAAGCCGACGCCGCCGCGGTGACGGTGGCAGCGATGCGGGAGATGGGACGGTTGGGGGCGGCTGATACGGCGCTGGTCGATGCGTTCCTCGGCTTGGCGGAAGCCTGCGACACTAAGCCGTTAGACGCGGCGTTGTGGCACCAATACATGGCCACTGAGCGAGACTTGCGGGCCGTAGGTGGCGCCGATGCCGACGCTGACGCAGCCGATGCGTTCCTCCGGTACCTCCGCGGCGACGACGACGCCCCCCCGTTCGGTGGGGCTTGAACCGCAGCAGACACTGCGGCGGCGACCCCGAGGCCACCACAGCCCACCAGACGGCCCCTAACTGTGACACCGGCGGCGACCCTCCACAGCCCACCAGATGGCCCTAACGCCCGTTTCGTGACACACACCGGTACCCGGGGGGCCAGCCCTGGGCTTAGAGGCGACGTGACGGCCCTTAGCGGCGAAGCTGACGCAGCGGCGAGGATTGCTCTCGGGGCATCGCTCATCGCAATCAGCCCGCAACGACCCGATGACTCGCTGTCGTTCGCGGAGCGCCTCGATCTGGACTTCGACGTGTTGAGCGATCCCGACCAACAGACCATCACGGACTACCGCTTGCATTTCCAGCTGCCCGAGGAGTTGCGGGACCTCCATCGACAGATGGGCATGGGGCTCGACGAACAGAACGCTGACGGGTCCTGGAACCTCCCAGTCCCCGCCACCTTCGTGCTCGATCGGACCGGAACGGTCCGGGCCGCTCATGTCGATACGGACTACAAGGAACGAATGAGCGCAGCCACCATGCTCGAGGCGCTCCAGGCACTGCGTTGAACACCGACCGTGGACAGGTCCGCGACTTCGAGCCGACGTGCGCCGAGTTGTGCACTGCGTCGCCGACGCGATCGAGCTCCTCGAGACGGCACTCAACACGAGGAAGGTCAGGTCCGCCCGGCCATGGTGCGCAGCGAACGGCGTATCTGGAGGGTGATCGCCGCCCGCTGACGACAGAGCAGATAGTGGCCCAGGTGGGCGGCCACCCGGTCGACGTCGCGTCCGTCGAGCTCGCCGTCGAGGTAGGCGTCGAGAGCTCGACCGGGGTGGCGGATCCAGCGCATGGTCCCGGAACCCGCCTGCGGTTCGGAGGATTCCGTAGGGTCGTGGAATCCTCTCGGCGCCAACCGGGTTCCCGAGCGGTGAAGGAGAGCAGCGTGCCCGCGACGAACGACGCCGATGCTGCGTTCTCGCGCTACGTGCTCCCCGAGGTGGACGTGCTGTACCGGGTCGCCCTGTCGATCTCCAGGAACCGGCCTGACGCCGAGGATCTGGTGCAGGACACCATGTTGCGTGCGTTCCGATCGATCGAACGCTTCGACGGTCGCCACCCACGCGCCTGGCTGCTGACGATCATGCGCAACGCCCAGATCAACCGGGTCCGGCGTCGACGCCCAGGCCTCCTCTCCGATCCCGACGAGTTCGCCGATCGGGATGCGGGGATGGCTGACGACGCGGCCGGACCCGAGCAGGTGGTTATGGACCGCCAGTTCGACTCGGTGGTCGAAGACGCCTACCTGGCGCTGCCCGAGAAGTTCCGGGAGGTCATCGATCTCGTCGACCTCGCCGGGTTGTCCTACGACGAAGCCGCCGCGGTGCTCGAGGTCCCCCAGGGGACCGTGATGAGTCGGCTGCACCGGGGCCGCAAACGCATCCGTGAGGCGCTCGCCGACGCCGGGGTGCAGAAAGGAACCAGGCCGTGAAGATCCTCGGACGACTCATCGGGACCCGCAACCAGATGTCGTGCCACCAGGTCGGCAAGGTCCTACAGACCTACCTCGACAACGAGCTCGACGACTACGCCGCCCGCAAGGTCGCCGCGCACCTCGATGACTGCCGCCGCTGCGGCCTCGAAGCCGAGACCTACGAAGCGCTCATGGCGTCGCTGCAGCGCGGACCGGCCGGACTGGCGGACGAACCGGTCACCCACCTCCGCGAGTTCGGTG
>JACDBE010000286.1 GCA_013695075.1 Acidimicrobiia bacterium | reverse complement strand
TGACACCGGTGCCGACCTGCTGGTGCGCAGCGGGGTGGTCTGGTTCGGTTCGGCCGGCGGCTGGGTCACCGCCAGCCACCACACCCTGACGCAGCTCGGTATCCCCTCAGAGGTGATCGACGAGGCGGCTCTGCGAGGGCTGTTCCCCAGCATCGACGCCTCCGGCATCGAGACGGCGGTGTTCGAACCCGAGGCCGGGGTGCTACGGGCGGCTCAGGCCGTCGAGGTCCTGGCACGTCGTGCGCAGCGCCGCGGCGCCCGCCTGACCACCGCCGTGGCGGCGCCCGACGGCGCCTCGGTGATCGTCGACGGGGCTCACCGCGGTGCGGACGTGGTGGTGTGGGCCTGCGGTCCGTGGCTGCCTCGCTTGTTCCCCGAGCTGGTGGAGGCGTCGGTCACCAAGCAGGATGTGGTGTTCTACCGGGTGGGACCGGAGTGGGCGGCTCCCGGCGTCCCCGGTTGGATCGACCTCGACCGGGCCATGTACGGGTGCGGCGACGTCGACGGGAAGGGCTTCAAGGCCTCCTCGGACATCGACGGCCCCGACTTCGACCCCGACACCGAGGAGCGCGTCCCCTCACCAGAGAACCTGGAACGATGCCGCCATTACCTGGCGCGGCGCTTCCCGGGGATCGCCGACGCCCAGGTGGCCCTCACCCGTACCTGCCAGTACACCTCCACCGCCGACGGGCAGTGGATCGTCGCCCCCCACCCCGAACACGCCCAGGTGTGGCTGGTTGGCGCCGGTTCTGGTCACGGGTTCAAGCACGGGCCGGCGCTCGGCGAGTACGTCGCCGCCCTCGCTGAGGGCCGCGCCCAACCCGAAGCCCACCTCGGCCTGGGTCACCGGGACGTCGCCGGCAACCTCCGCACGGGCCAGCCCACCGACGGGACACACCGCCCGTCGTGAGGTAGCAGCGGCTCCAGCGCCTGGGCGGGGGGGGTCCGATCAGTTTCCGCCCTCCACCCGGTCTGCAGGGCACATGACCCACCGGGAATCAACCGTGTGCTGCGAGCCCTCTGCGGTGGCGTTGTCCTGATGGGATGGCCGGAGTTCTCCCTGCTGGGGAGGCCCTCACCAGACCTCTTCGTGGTGTGGGTCATCACGCTCCTCCCTGATGAGGCGCGGCGGGTCGACCCGGGCGAATGGGACGACGCCCTGGTGGTGGTGGAACAAGGCAACATCGAGATCGAGGTCACAGACGGAGGGCGGCACACCTTCGAACGCGGCGCCGTTCTCTACCTGGGCGGGATGTCGATCATCATGCGCAACCCGGGAGCTGACACCGCGGTGGTGGCTGCCGTGTGGCGTCGCCACCCCGCCGGCGAACGCTGATCGCCAGCGCCCCGATCACCAGGCGGTGCAGCTGGGAGGCGGTACCGTGACGGGATGGCCGTGATCTCCCGCCGCAACGGGTACCTGTTCCTGCTGGCGCCGCGCACCGCCAGCACCGCCGTGGGCGATGTGATGTGCAAGCAGTTGGGAGGGAGGTTCATCCCCAAACGTGACATGCTCGACGAGCACGGGGCGCTGATCGTGGAACGGAAGCACTCCACCGCCCGCCAGCTGGTAGACGCCGGGCTGCTGCGGCGGCGGGGCGTGGACAACCTGTTCGTGATCACCGCGGTGCGCAACCCGTTCGACTCCCTGGTCACCTGGTGGGTGAAGAAGAAGACCAGCTACGTGCCGCTGCTGGCCGATCCCAACTCCTTCGTCCATCGCTCCAAGAGCGCCGTTACCGACATCCGCTTCGTCATGGACCACACCTTCGACGAGTGGGTGTCGCGCAACTACGCCGACGCCACGCCCCGATCCATGTACGCCGAGTGGTTGGAGGACGCCGACTTCGTGATGCGCTACGAGCGGTTGCAGGACGACTTCGAAGCGGCGATGGGGCGGGTCGGCATCGACCAAGTGCCGCTGATCCCGGTGCTCAACCCCACCGAAGCCAAGGACGCCGACTACCGCTCGTACTACACGCCCCATTCCCGCCGCCGAGTCGCCCGAGCCTTCGCCCCCGACCTGGAGCGGTTCGGCTACCGCTTCTGATTACTTCGGCTCGGAAACACGTGCGTGTTCCGAGCCGAGCTGCGCCTCGCCCTGCGGGCTCGGCTTCGACCGTGACGAGCGGCCTGCGGCCGCCCTTCCC
>JACDBE010000251.1 GCA_013695075.1 Acidimicrobiia bacterium | reverse complement strand
GGACCGAAACGCGCCGCTGGCGGCGCGTTTCGGTCCTAAGAATCGGCTGGGGGCTGTGAAGATCAGCTCCCGCGGGTCTACTCGTTCTCCCACAGTCCGAGGATGTTGCCCTCGCTGTCCTTGAAGTAGGCGTAGGAACCCATCCCGGGGATCGAGGTCTTGGGCCTGACGACGGAGCCGCCGGCGGCCTCGGCACGGCTCAGCGAATCGTCGATCGAGTCGACCCCCATGGTCAGCACCGGAGCCGGGGTCTCGTCGCTGCGTTGCGTCATGCCTCCGTTGATGCCACCGGGCTCGGTCGGCATCTGCGTCTCCGGGTCGACGGGGGTGGTCACCACGGACGTGTAGTCCATCTCCTCCATCTGCTCCAGCTTCCACCCGAACGTCGAGCTGTAGAAGTCCATGGCTCGCGCCAGGTCGTCGACCGGGATCTCGAAGTGCATCACCTTGTCCATGCTGCATCCCCTTCTGCCGAGCTCGAAGCCGCGGCACATCGAGCCTACCCAATGCCGGCGTCGGCGGGCACCGCAGCCGTCGCTATAGGCGCTCCGCCGACTCCAACCGGCGCACCTCGGCGGCGATCTCCGGATGTGGTCGGTCTCCGGCGACGGGGACCCACTCGATGCCGCCGACTGGGTCCAGATGGGCCGGGACCTCCGGGTCGTCGACGACGATGATGCGGGCCACGGCGGCGTCGATCAGGCCCTCGATCCAGGCGTCGACGACCGCCTGGGGCGTGGCGGCGAAGGACCGCTCCCGATCGTCGCCGGCGGCGGTGACCACGGCTACGGCGCAGAACGCCCGGGTAGCAGCCCCGCCGACATGGGAACCGTCCGACACGTCTCCCACGGCAACCTTGACACCTCGTTCCCGGAGTGACGCGCCCTCGTCGGGATCGGTGACGAAGGCGCGCACCTCACCGGGCCGGGCGAGCAGGGCGTCGACGATGGCCCGACCGCTGGGGGTGTCGGCCCCGATGACGATCACCGGCATGGCGCCAGCGTAGGCGGCGCGCCCGGACCGTTTGGGGCGGGGTGCTGGGCGGCGTACACTGCCCGGCTGCATACTCATCGAACTATGCGCATACCGGGAGGGAGTCTCGTGGACCGCCGGTTTCCCCTGGTCGACCCCGACGAGACCCGAGACGCCTGCGGGGTCGGGTTCATCGCCGACCGTCACGGACGGTCCACCCACCGCCTGCTGCGAACTGCGGTGACCTGCCTGGACAACCTCGACCACCGCGGGGCCCGCTCCGCCGACGGCACCGGTGACGGCGCCGGGATCATGACCCGGCTGCCCTATCGGCTGCTGGCCCGTGAGCTGCACGCCTCCGGGCTGCCGGTGCCGGACCCCCTGTCACTGGGGGTGCTGATGGTGTTCCTGCCGCCCGATGCCGCCGATGCCGCCAGCCGCCATGTAGACACCATCCTGGCCGACGAGCACATCGACCGGCTGCTGTGGCGCCGGGTCCCGGTGGGGCCGATGGCGCTGTCGGAGACGGCGCGCCGCTCGATGCCGGTCATCGCCCAGGCCTTGGTGACGGCCGACGACGACGATCCCGACCAGTTCGAGCGCCGCCTCTTCCTCGCCAGGCGTCGCATCCGCCGCACCCTCCCCGACCGCCTGGCGAGCACCTTCGTGGTGTCGGCGTCGTGCCGCACCGTCGTCTACAAGGGCCTCTTCACCGCCTCCCGTATCGACGACTTCTATTGGGACCTGAAGGACCCCTCCTTCGAGACCGACTTCGCCATCTTCCACCAGCGCTACTCCACCAACACCGAGCCGGCGTGGCCGCTGGCCCAGCCGTTCCGGATGCTGGCGCACAACGGCGAGATCAACACCATCCAGGCCAACCGCTCCTGGATGGAAGCCCGGAGCCAGAACCTGTCGAATGCGGTGTGGGGTGATCGCACGGACGAGCTGCGCCCGCTGGTGCCGCAAACGGGGAGCGACTCGGCCAGCCTGGACACCGCCTTCGAGGTCCTGGTGCGGTCGGGCCGGACCATCGCCCACGCCAAGGAGATGCTGATCCCGGCGGCGTGGGAGAACGTGGCCGACCTCGATCCCGACCTGCGCGCCTTTTATCAGTACCACGCCTTCCTCACCGAGCCCTGGGACGGGCCGGCTGCCATCGCCGCTTCGGACGGCAAGCACGTTGTCGCCGGGCTCGACCGCAACGGGTTGCGACCGGCGCGCTGGACGGTGACGCCTGAGGTGATCATCGTCGCCTCCGAGGCCGGGATCGCCCCCGCCGAGGAGATCGACGCCGAACGCACCGGCCAACTGGGCCCGGGCGACATCGTTCGGGTGGACCTGGCCACCGGGGCCATCGCCTTCTCGGCGCAGGTGAAGCGGGACCTGGCGGCACGGGCCCCGTATTCCGAATGGATCAGAACCGAGACCAGCTACGTGGGCGACCCCTTCGACCCGCTGCGTGATGAGCGGTTCGACCCGGAGCGCTTGGCCCGGGTGTTCGGCTACACCGCCGAGGAGCGCAGGATGATCCTGGAGCCGATGGCGCGGTGCGACGAGCCGGTGCTGTCGATGGGTAACGACACCGGGCTCGCCGTGCTGGCGGAAGCGCCGCAGCGGATCACCCGCTATTTCCATCAAGCCTTCGCCCAGGTGACGAACCCGCCGATGGACCCCATCCGGGAGGCCCTGGTGATGTCGCTGCACACCTACCTGGGGAGCCGGGGCTCCATCCTCGAGGAGACCCGGCAGCAGGCCCACCTGATGGAGCTGGCGTCCTGCGTGCTCAGCGACGCAGAGGTCGAGGATCTGTGCGGCTCCACCGATCCCGCCTTCCGCTCGATGTGGCTCCCCGCCCTGTTCCCGGCCGGTAGTGGTGCCGACGGGCTGGGCACCGCCCTGGTCGACCTCGGCGACCGGGTGGAGCGAGCGGTGCGGGCCGGTACCACCATCGTCGTCGTGTCGGACCGGGAGGTGGACGCCGCTCATGCCCCGGTCCCCATGGCGCTGGCCGTCGGCACCATCCATCACCGGCTGATCACCGCCGGGCTGCGCCTGGAGGCGTCCATCGTTGCCGTCTCCGGAGAACCGCGCGACGCCCACGACCTGGCGTGCCTCGTCGGTTTCGGGGCGTCTGCGGTGAACCCGTATCTCGCCATCGAGGAGGTGCGGGCGATGGCGGAGCGGGGGGATGTCGCCGTCGGGGTGATCGAGGCGCAAGAGAACTACCGGGCCGCCCTGGAGCGGGGCTTGCTCAAGATCATGTCAAAGATGGGGATCTGCACCATCGCTTCGTACCGGGGCAGCGAGCTGTTCGAGGCCATCGGACTCGACGCCGAGGTGTGCGATCTGGCCTTCCGGCGGGCCTCTCGGCGGGTGGGCGGCGCCGGGTTGGCCCGTATCGCCGCCGACACCGAGGCCCGACACGCCGGATTTGCCGGCGGTGAGGAGGACCCGGGAGGCTTCTACAAGCACCGCGGCGGCGGGATTCCCCACATCAACGGACCCAAGGCGGTGCTGGCGCTGCAAAAGGCGGTTCGCCACGACGACCCCGACCCGTGGCCCGAGTACCTGGCGCTGGTGGAAGGCGATCGGCCCCCGCTGGAGCTGCGCGATCTGCTGAGGGTGGGCTCGGTGGGCCCGCCGGTCTCGGTCGACGGGGTGCAGTCGGTCGACCTCGTCATACGGCGGTTCACCACTGCGGCGATGTCGCTGGGGGCGCTTTCCGCCGAAGCCCACGAGACCTTGGCCGAGGCGATGAACTACCTGGGTGGGCTGTCCAACTCGGGAGAGGGTGGCGAGGACCCCGCCCGGTTCGGAACGCCGCGCAGCTCGTCGATCAAGCAGGTGGCCAGCGGTCGTTTCGGGGTCACCCCCGGCTATCTGGCATCCGCCGAGGAGCTTCAGATCAAGATCGCTCAAGGCTCCAAGCCGGGTGAGGGAGGTCAGCTCCCCGGGCACAAGGTGTCGGTGGAGATCGCCCGGCTGCGCCACACCGAACCCGGGGTGACGTTGATCTCGCCACCCCCGCACCACGACATCTACTCGATCGAGGACCTGGCCGAGCT
>JACDBE010000213.1 GCA_013695075.1 Acidimicrobiia bacterium | reverse complement strand
CACCCCGACAGGGCGGGCGGCGCCGCGCCTGCTCACCGTGCTGTCCGTGGTGGCGGTGTTGCCGGCTGCCCTCCCCATCGGCTTCCTGCTGTGGACGGTGGTCCGCCCCGGCGGGTTCGACACCGGGGGCTTCTCGGCGGGCCGGCTGCTCCAACTGCTGGCGTCGACGGGGTGGCTGGTGGCGACCGTCACCGTCACCGCGGCCACCCTCGGCGTCACCACCGCCTGGCTGACCACCCGCACCGACCTTCCCTGGGCGGCAACCTGGTCGACGCTGGCCGCCCTGCCGCTGGTCATCCCGTCTTATGTCGGCGCCCTCACCCTGCTGGCCGCATCGGGCAACGAGGGGCTGCTCACCCAGGTCCTGGAAGGTCTGGGGTTGGGCGGAGTTCCCGTGTTCACCGGGTTCTGGGCCACCTGGGCGGCGCTGAGCCTGTGGAACTTCCCTTTCGTCCATCTCCTCGCCGTCCCCGCCATGCGCCGGCTCGACCCCGGGCTGGAGGAGGCCGCTCACGGGCTGGGGGCCAGCCGGTGGCGGACGATGCGCATCATCGTGATCCCCCAACTGAAACCGGCGCTCATCGGGTCGGGGCTGCTGGTGGCGCTGTACGTGATGTCGGACTTCGGCGCCGTGTCCCTGCTCCGCTACGAGACCTTCACTCGGGCGGTGTATACCCAGCTGCGGGGACGACTCACCCTGACCCCGGCATTGTTCCTGTCGGGGATCCTGGTGATCCTCGCCCTGGCGCTGGTGCTGGCCGGGCAGCGCTGGCAGGGAGCCGGGGTGCGGCTGGGGGCGCGCCCCCCGCGCCGGCAGCGGCCCATCCGGCTCAGCGCCGGGGGCAAGGCGGCCGGGCTCGGGTTCATGGGCATCGTGGTGGTGGCTTCGCTGGGCATGCCGCTGATCACGCTGGGCTGGTGGGCCACTCGGGGCACGGCGTTGGGCAACCAGGGCGAGGTGCTCGCCGGCCAGCTTGTCAACTCGGTGGGCGTCGCCGCCGGTGCCGCCGTGCTCACCGCAGTGGCCGCCGTCCCGGTGGCGGTGCTGGTTGTGCGCCACGCCACCCGCACCGGCAGGGCCGTCGAGTCCGTGGCCTGGGCGGCATACTCGCTGCCCCACATCGCCGTAGGGTTGGCGTTCCTCGTGCTGGCGGTGCGGTTCGTGCCCGCCGTCTACCAGAGCATCCCCCTGCTCCTGGTGGCATACGTGGCCCTGTTCCTCCCTCTGGCGCTGGCGTCGACGGAGACCGGGCTGCGCCAGGTCCCCACTAGCCTGGAGGAGGCCAGCCGCAGCCTGGGGATGAGCCGCTGGCGCACCCTGCGGCTGGTCACCGCACCGCTGCTGTGGCGGTCGGTGGTGGCGGGAGCCGCCTTGGTGTTCCTCACCGCAATGAAGGAGCTCCCCGCCACTCTCCTGCTCCGCCCCACCGGGTTCGACACCCTGGCCGTCGACATCTGGAGTGCCTCATCCGAGCTGTTCTACACTCAGGCCAGCGTCGCCGCCCTGGCGCTGGTAGGGCTGTCGGCGGTGCCCCTCTTCGTGCTCGTCGCCAAAGGCCTCCATGACTGACCTCCAATGACTGACCTCGCTGCCGCCGTCACTCAGGCTCGGGGTGGAACTCCCCTCCCGGCCATCCACATCCGCGGCCTGGCCAAGTCCTTCGGGCCGGTCAAAGCGGTGGCCGGCTTCGACCTCGACGTCTCCGGCGCCACCGTGATGACCCTGCTGGGACCGTCGGGGTCGGGCAAGACCACCGTGCTGCGGTTGATCGCCGGGTTCGAGCAGCCCGATGCCGGTACCGTCGACATCGCCGGAAGGCGGGTGGCCGACCTGCGGGTGCACGTCGCCCCGGAGCGCCGCCGGGTGGGCATGGTGTTCCAGGACTACGCCCTGTTCCCCCATCTCAGCGTCGCCGCCAACATCGGGTTCGGCATAGCCAGGGGCCCCGAGCGCCCCCGCCGGATGAGCGAGATCGTCGAGCTGGTGAGGCTGCAGGGTCTGGAGGATCGCCTCCCCGGCGAGCTGTCCGGCGGCGAGCAGCAGCGGGTAGCCCTGGCAAGGGCGCTGGCCCCCGCCCCGGCCGTGATCCTGCTCGACGAGCCCTTCTCCAACCTCGACGCCGATCTGCGGGGCCGGGTTCGGCGGGAGGTGAGGCAGATCCTGGCCGACGCCGGCGCCACTGCGGTGTTCGTCACCCACGACCAGGAGGAGGCGCTGGCGATGAGCGACCGGGTGGCGGTCATGCGCCACGGGACCGTGGTGCAGGTGGCCACCCCCACCGAGCTGTATCGCCGACCCGCCGACCCCTGGACCGCCCGTTTCCTAGGCGACGCCGACCTGTTCGAGGGACGTGCCGACGCCGGTGTGGTGTCGATCGGTGCCGGCAGCTTCCCCACCGATCTCAGCGGCCCGGTGGTGGTGATGATCCGTCCCGAGGCGGTGCGGCTCGCCGTCGACACCGCCGGCCCGGGGGTGGTCACCGACCGGGAGTACTTCGGCCACGACCAGCTGGTCACCGTGGGCCTCCCCGACGGGTCGTCGCTGCGCAGCCGGCTGGGACCGGGGCCCGACCTGGAGCCGGGCGACACAGTGGCCATCGCCATCGACGAAGCGCTCACCTTCCCCGGTTGACGCCCCTTTGTGATCAAACCTTGAGCGTCACCCCCCACCCTCCGGGGGCGTGGGGGCCCCAACCCCATCGCCGAGCCTGCGCCTATCGGCGCATCCTCTTAGGCGGTCAGCGTGTCCGCCAGCGCCGACCTGGTGTCTCCCGTGGGCGGTTCGTCGGTGGGAACCGAGCGCATGAAACGGTCGAACAGCGGGCCAGTCATGGCGGTGGTAATCAAGGCCATCATCACCGCCCCCACCTGGGCCACCGGAGAGATGACGTTGGCTTGGACACCCTCGAGGGCCACTACCAGCACCAGCAGCCCGCGGCAGTTCATCAGCACGCCGAGCACATTGCCCTCCGCCCACGACATGCCGCCGAGGCGGGCCAGCGCCGCCCCGCCAAGCCACTTGCTGACGATGCCGCCCAGCAGGAACAGCCCGAGCCCACCCAGGGCGGCAACCGACAGTCTGGTGAAGTCGGTGCCCAGCCCGGAGAAGGCCAGGAAGATGGGCAGCAGGATGGTCCCGGTCAGCTCTGCCAGCCGGTGGCTCATGTCGGCGAACAACGGCTTGCGCACCGGCATCGCCAGGCCGGCCATGAATCCGCCGACGATCACGGTCATTCCCAACAGGTGCGCCACGTAGCCGGAGGCGAGCATCACCACGAAGATG
>JACDBE010000193.1 GCA_013695075.1 Acidimicrobiia bacterium | reverse complement strand
GTTGATATGAGCCGGGAAGTGCACCGGGCCTCGACGGGACTTGGTGCTGGCCAACGGCACCCTGCCCACGGACGTCTGCATCGGGAGGCACATCGACACCATGCCCCAGAAACACCGCCCGCTGATGGAAGCCGCCTACACCGAGCTCAAGCAGCGGATCATCACGTTGGAGCTCAAGCCGGGCGAGCGGCTGGACGATTACCAGCTGAGCCGGGGCCTCAAGGTGAGCCGGACCCCGGTGCGGGAGGCCATCTTCCTACTGGTGGCCGAGGGTCTGGTCGACATACGAGCCAAAGCCGGGTTCTTCGTGCGCCCCCTCGATCTGCTGGACATCGCCCATCTCTTCGAGGCCCACATCGTGCTCGCCAAGGCCTTCGCCCGGCTGGCAGCGACACGAGTGACCCCAGCCGAACTCGACACCATGGCGGAGAAGGCGGCCGAGGTGGAGACCCACATCGCCCACCGCGACTATCTGGCCATCACCAGGTCCAACGGCGAGCTGCACCGCTTGGAGGCGGCCGCCACCCACAACCAGATCATCCGCAAGATGGCGGACTCGGTGCACGATCAGGGCGAGCGGCTCGCCTACCTGTGCTTCGGCGGCGGCGATCAGGAACCACCCGATCTGGGTGACCACTTCGACAAGGTCATCGGCCACCATTCCGCCATGCTGGACGCGCTGCGCCGCGGTGACGCCGCCGCCGCCGACAGGATCGCCGCCGAGCACGTGCAGCTGTTCAAGGTCCGCGTCCAGCAGTATCTCGACTCCGATGCCATTGCCGGGTTTGAGATCACCGACGGCGACCTGGCCAGCGTCTCCTTCGATGGGTCGGCCGGCTCCGCCGCGGCCTCGCCATCGTCCGCCAAGGTACCCATGCCATGAGCGGGGGTAGCCGGTCCGCTCGCTGACCGCGCCCTGGCCTCGGCGAGGGAGCACCGGATAGCAGCCCGCGATCGTCGCCCGGCTGCTGCCCGACAACCTGGGCTCTCGCCGCATCGCGGAGCGACTGGGTCTTGTGCGACGTGCGGACCTCGACGGCGACGCGGCCGGGTGTGAGTTGGATCCTCTACGCCGACGAGGGCGTAGGCGGCGAGGACGCATCCTCATCCTCCGCCGGGCCCGGCCTCCTCCGGTGCGGATCCCCAGCCGCCGCCACCTGGGGTGCACACGGTGACCACCTCGCCGGGGGCCATCTCCCGGCTCACCTTGGCGTCGAGTGGCTCGTCGTCGAGCAGGCTGCGCCCCAGCGAACCAGGCTCACCGCCGGCGAGACCCTGGGGGGCGTGGCGGCGGCGCTCGGTGAGCAGTGACAGGCTGGCCGCCTCCAGCACCTCGACGGCCCGCACGATGCCGTCGCCGCCCCGGTGCTGGCCGGCGCCCCCCGAGCCGTATGCCAGCTCGTAGCGCCGCACCCGCAACGGGTACTCCAACTCCAGCGCCTCGATGGGGGTGTTCAGCGTGTTGGTCATCCCCACGTGGACGCCGGAGGCGCCCGGCCCGTTGCGATGGGCGCCCTGACCCCCGCCGATGGTCTCGATGTAGCTCCAGTCGGCCCCGCCGAGGACCAGCACGTTCATCGTTCCCTGACCCTGGGCGGGTACGTCGCCCAGCCCGGACACCGCCATCAGCACGGTGTCGGCGATGCGCTGGCTGGTCTCCACGTTGGCCGCCACCACCGCCGAGGGGCGGCGGGCATTGACGAGCGATCCCTCGGGGGCGACGACCTTGACCGGGGCGTACGTCCCCGAGTTGGTGATGGGCATGTCCCTGGCCAGCAGCACATGCATGGCGAACAGGGAGGCGGAGCGGGTCACCGCCAGCGGGCAGTTGATGTTGCCCCGCACCGCCCCGGCGGTCCCGGTGAAGTCGATCTCCACCTCGTCGCCGGCGATGGTCACCGCCACCCGGATGATGATGTCGTCGGTGACCGTCCCATCGCCCTCCATCAGCCCCTCGGCGCGGTATATGCCGTCGGGCAGCCGGCTGATGGCCTCCCTGGTCTGCCGTTCGGTGTAGGCGACGAGGTCGTCGAAGGCGGCCAGCACCAGCTCCATGCCCCGCTGCTCGATCAACCGGGCAAGACGCTCCTCGGCCAGCCGGTTGGCCGCCAGCTGGGCCCGCAAATCGCCGCGGCGAACCGCCGGGGTGCGCACGTTGGCCAGGATGAGCTGGATCACGTCTCCGACCGGTTGACCGGCCCGCATCACCCGCACCGGGGGAATGATCAGCCCCTCCTGGTAGATCTCCTGAGAGGTGCTGGGCATCGACCCCGGCTGCATGCCCCCGACGTCGTTGTGGTGGGCGCGGGTGACCCCGTAGCCGAGGATGTCCCCCCACGGTGCCAGCGGCGACACCATGGTGATGTCGGGAAGGTGAGAACCGCCCGAGTACGGATCGTTGACGGTGAACACGTCCCCCGGCTCCGGGTCCCGAGCCATCACCGCCGCCACCGCCTCGGGGAGCGCCCCGAGATGGACGGGGATGTGGGCCGCCTGGGCGATCATGCGCCCGGAGGTGTCGAACAGCGCCGCCGAGCAGTCGCGCCGCTCCTTGATGTTGGCCGAGTAGGAGCTGCGCACCAGCACCGAGCCCATCTCGGCGGCCAGCCCGGCCAGGCCGCTGGCCATCACCGAACGGGTTACCGGGTCCAGGCCCTGTGCCTGCGTCAAGGTCGCTCCAGCACCAGGGTGCCCACCTCGTCGATGACACCGTGCCACCCTGGGCGCACCAGGCAGGTGGCCTCAGGGAACTCGACGATGGCCGGGCCCTTCACCTTGGATCCGGT
Source organism: Acidimicrobiia bacterium (assembly GCA_013695075.1). Taxonomy (GTDB): domain Bacteria; phylum Actinomycetota; class Acidimicrobiia; order Spongiisociales; family UBA5794; genus JACDBE01. The sequence continues at coordinate 2,406 of JACDBE010000193.1, read as the reverse complement.
GCCGAGGGTGGTCCGGTCGAAGATGCGCACCTCGGCCCAGGCCCCGCCGATGTTGACCGGGCGCCGGGCGGAAGATGGCTTGCCGGCAGGTTGGGTGTCCCGCAGCACCGGTTTGTCGTCGGGCACCGAGGCCACCAACCGCAGGTTGACCACCTGCACCGGTTCGTCGTCCATGGCGTAGCCGTACCGCCGCTGGTGGGCAGCGTCGAAGGTCTCCCGCATCGACCCCAGGTCGTCGGCGTCCACGGTCAGCTCGAAGGACTGGCCGCGGTAGCGCAGATCGGCCAGCCGTCGGAAGGAGGGCTGGGCCGGAGCCAGGTCGGCGACGGCGGCAGCTTCCATCTCCCGGTACCGCCCCACCAGGTCCTCGTTGGATACCTCCGCTAGCGGAGCCACCACCGGTCGCAGGTAATCGCGGCGCTGGTCGGACACCGCCAGACCGACGGCGCTGAGCACCCCGCTCCACCGAGGCACCAGCACTGTCGTCATCGCCAGCTCCTCGGCCAGAGCGCAGGCGTGCAGCGGTCCCGCCCCCCCGAAGGCGACCAGCACGAAGTCCCGGGGGTCGAGCCCCCGCTCCACGCTGATCGATCTGAGGGCGCCGGCCATCTCCACCTCAGCGACCCGGATCACCCCCGCCGCCGCCTCAACGGCGGTCATGCCCAGCCGGGTACCCAGCGTCTCCAGCGCCTTGTAGGCCTGGGCCTTTTGCAGGGCGACCTCACCACCCAACCGGGCTCCGTCGGGCAGGTAACCCAGCACCAGGTTGGCGTCGGTGACCGTGGGGTCGGAGCCGCCGATGCCGTAGCCGGCCGGGCCCGGATCGGCCCCCGCCGACCGTGGCCCCACCCGGAGCGCCCCGCCCTCGTCGGCCCAGGCGATCGACCCTCCCCCGGCGCTTACGGTGTGGATGTCGATCATGGGCGATCGGATGGGGATCCCGCCGATGATGGTCTCGGCGGTGACTTCCAGGTTGCCGTCCACCACCGGGGCCACATCCGTGCTGGTGCCGCCCATGTCGAAGGTGAGGAAGTTGCGGAATCCACTCAACTCGGCCAGGTAGGCGGCTCCGACGGCGCCGCCGGCGGGCCCGGACAGCACGCAGGCCGCTGACCGCCGGGCCGCCTCCTCGATCTCGGTGACGCCCCCTGAGGACTGCATCACCACGGGCCGTGGCATCCCGGCGGCGACCACCATCTCACCCAGCCGGCGCAGGTAGGCGGACAGGGTCGGTCCCAGGTAGGCGTCGGCCACCGTGGTGGAGAACCGTTCGTACTCGCGGAACTCGGGAAGCACCTCGGACGACAGCGACACCCGCACCTCGGGCAGGGCGACGCGTATGGCGGCCCCCACCTGCTGCTCATGCTCGGGGTGGCGGAAGGCGAACAGCAGGCACACGGCCACCGCCTCCACCTTGGCGCGGCCAACCCCCTCCACCGCCGCCGCCACGCTGTCGGCATCGAGCGGGGTGACCACTCCGTCGGGTCCCATGCGCTCCGCCACCGTGAACCGCAGCTCACGGGGGACCAGCGGCGCCGGCCGGGCCTCGTTGAGGTCGTACAGCGACGGCCGGTCCTGGCGGCCGATCTCCAGGACGTCACGGAAGCCGCTGGTGGTGATCAGAGCCGTCCTGGCTCCCCGCCGCTCCAGCAGGGCGTTGGTGGCGACGGTGGTGCCGTGGGCGAGGGCCGCCACGGCAGTCGGGTCGACACCGGAGACGGCGATAGCGCGCATCACCCCCAGTGCCTGGTTGGCCGGGGTCGACGGAACCTTGGCGGCGAGCATTTGGCCGCCGACGATCGCCGCCAGGTCGGTAAACGTACCGCCCACATCCACCCCGAGCCGAATCAGCGGTGTCGACACAAGCCCCCCTCGACCGCGACGATCATATGCTCTCCGGTAGTTGGGATCGGCGTCGGCTTCATGGCATGCGCACGATCACGGAGTCGTTGCGGCCCTGCCTGGTCTTGTAGCGGGCCATCCGCTCCTGGTAGTAGGGGTATGCCAGCGAGTCGACGATGTTCTGGATCTCGTGCTCGGTGCACTCCTCGATCGACTGCATCCACCCCTCGTGGAACCGGGCCTTGGCCATGGCCTGGAGATGGGTAGGCCCTCGCGCCAGGTCGGAGGCAATGACAGCCACCTGCTTGTCGAAGTCGGCGCCGCGGTAGAGACGGTTGACGACCCCCCACTCCAGGGCCTCTTCGGCGTCGAGGGTGCGGTTTGTCAGCATCAGCTCGTTGGCGCGGCGGAAGCCGACGATCCGGGTCAGCGTGTAGCTGGTGGCCCCGTCGTTGGCCACCCCGTCGGAGTGCCAGGTGCACAGGAAGCGCGCCGGCTCATCGCACACCGCCAAGTGGGCAGCCAGCACCAGACCGAACCCGCCGCCGGCGGCCACCCCTTGCA
>JACDBE010000166.1 GCA_013695075.1 Acidimicrobiia bacterium | reverse complement strand
CGGGGAGGGAACTTCGAGGCGGGGAGGGTTCGAGCGAAGTCAGGTGGAGAGGATGCTCGGCGGGGCCAGATCGGGGTGCCAGCATGGGGCATCGCTAGCGAGGAGACTTCGATGAGCTTTTCGGTACTGGGCGACCTCAACTGGATGGCGGTGATCGTGGCCACCGTGGCGTTCTTTGCGGTCGGTGGGCTGTGGTACTCCAACATGCTCTTCGGCAAGCAGTGGACCGAGGCGGTGGGCTGGGAGATGACCGAAGGCGAGCAGCCACCGGCGACGTTGTACCTGATGCCGTTGGCGACCTGCCTGGTGTCGGCGGTGGCGGTCGCCGCGCTGGCGGAGGCCACCGGCTCGGACACCTTCGGGGAGGGCATCACGCTCGGCCTTGTCACCGGGGTGGGCTTGGCGGCGATGGCGCTGCTGGTGACCGGGTTCTTCGACCCGAAGAAGCCACGGCCCATGGTGTGGGTGGCGATCACCTCCGGCTACCACGTGGTGGGTCTGGTGATGGTGGCGGTGATCGTGGCGATGTGGCGGTAGGAAGGGGAGCGGGAGCCGGTCAACGATCGTGGCGACGGTTCCAGCGGAGGTAGGCCACCACATCCTCGGGGTCGACGGTCGCCGTCCCCTTCCCCCCGTAGGCCGTGGTGATGCGCCAGCGCCGGTAGGTTTCGTCGGGGATGGGGAGGAACGGTGGTCGCCGCCACCAGCCCGCCGGGGCGGTTCGCCAGGTCACCCGGGCGGCTTGTAACCAGACATCGGGGTGGCGTGCCACGGCGAACACCAGGCGGAACATCGACCGGGCCGACGATGACGAGTCGGGGGGGCTCACAACCGCCGATGGTAGCCAAGGGGGCGCCGGAGGCGCCGACCCCCGCCCTTGCTATCGGCTCTTCGGCTGATTACCTATGGAGGAGCGGTTGGGGGCCCAAGCCCCAAACCGCCGGAGCTGCGCAAAACAGCGCAGCTCCGTAGCTGTCGACGGTTGATAACCTGCGAGCCTCTGCCCGGCAATCCAGGGAGGTCCGACCTTGACGATCAGCGCCGACGCGCTCGATGGCTTCCGGCAGCGCTTCAATGCCATCGTCACCAACATCGAACGGGTAGTCCAAGGCAAACGCCACGTCTCCGAGCAGGTGACGATCTGCCTGATCTCCGGTGGCCACCTACTCATCGAGGACGTACCCGGGGTAGGCAAGACCTTGTTGGCCAAGTCGTTGGCCCGCTCCATCGACTGCACCTTCTCCCGCATCCAGTTCACCCCCGACCTGCTGCCCTCAGACGTGAGTGGGGTATCGGTGTGGGACCGCGAACGCGGCGACTTCACCTTCCGACCGGGACCGGTGTTTGCCAATGTCGTCCTCGGCGACGAGATCAACCGTGCCAGCCCGAAGACCCAGGCGGCGCTGCTGGAGGCGATGGAGGAGCAGCAGGTGACCGTCGACGGCGTGACCCGCCCCCTGGACGGCCCGTTCCTGGTGGTGGCCACCCAGAACCCGATCGAGCATGAAGGCACCTATCCATTGCCTGAGGCCCAGCTCGACCGCTTCATGATGCGCATCGCCGTCGGATACCCCAGCCGGGACAAGGAGCTCGAGATGCTGGAGACCCACGGCGCCCGCTCCACGTATATCGACCTGGAACCGGTGATCGGCGCCGGCGACGTCATCGAGATGATGGCCCTCGCTACCACGGTTCATGTGGCCGACGCCGTCAAGGGCTATCTGGTCGACCTCGCCGAAGCCTCCCGCCGCGATCCCGATCTCCTGTTGGGGGTGTCGCCCCGGGCCACCCTCAACCTGCTGCGGGCCTCACGAGCGCATGCCGCCGCCGCCGGCAGGGACTACGTCTCGCCCGACGACGTCAAGGCGATGCTGCACCCGGTGCTCAACCACCGCCTGATCCTCCGCCCCGAGGCGCAGATGCGGGGAATGGTCATGAGCACGGTGATCAACGCCCTGGGCAATTCGGTACCGGTACCGGGGCTCAAGCCGGTGGCCTGATGCCGACGGTGCGAGGGTGGGCGGCATTGGGAGCCACGGTCGCCTTCGCCCTGGCCTGGATCGGGTTCGGGGAGCAGCTGCTTCTCGCCGCCGCCGCCTTCTTGGCCATCACCGTGGGCGTCGGTGTTCTGTGGGTGCGACGCTCCACCCTCGGCGTTGCCGTGCAACGCCAGGTGATCCCGCTGCAGGTGTTCGATGGCGACCACGCCGTGGTCACTGTGACCCTGCTGGTGGAGCGGGACCTGTCGCACGTCACCGTCGGCGACACCGTCCACCAGCTGGGCACCGCCCAGTTCGCCGCCGATCGTGCCATCCCCGGTGACCCTCTCATCGGGCGCTACGAGGTGGTGTGCCATCCCCGCGGCATCTACCAGGTGGGGCCCACCGATGTGCGAGTGCGCGACCCGTTCGGGATGGCCGAGTCCGTCATCCAGACCGGTTCGATCGACCGGCTGGTGGTCTATCCCCGTTACGAAGAGCTGGAAGGGCTGCCCGTGGTGCGCGGCCAGGACCCCAACGTTGCCACCTCTCGCACGCGCTTCTCCCAGACCGGTGGCGAGGACTTCTTCACCTTGCGCGACTACGAGGACGGCGACGACCTACGCAAGGTGCACTGGCCGTCATCGGCCAAGCGGGACACCTTGATGATCCGCCAGCTGGAGATGCCCTGGCAGTCGCGGGCGCTGATCGTGCTCGACCCCGAGCGTGCCAACTACCCGGACCGGGAGACCTTCGAGCATGCAGTACGTGGGGCGGCATCGGTGGTGAACCACTTCTTCCGGTCGGGTTTCTCCCCGACACTGTGGACGGGGCGAGCGGAGGCGGTGACCGTGAGCACCAGCGACCGCTACAACCTGGCCATGCAGGACCTGGCTACGGTCCAACCCATCGACGGGGCCGACCTTCGCCACGCCCTGGGCCGGATCCGGCAGCGGGGCATCGCCGGTGGTGCCCTGGTGCTGATCACCGGATCGCCGGGCGACAGTCACCTGGCGCTGTACCGCACCTTGGGCACCGACTACACCAGAACCCTGGTGCTGGCGGTGTCGGATGAGGCCAACGAGGCCATCGGCCGCTTCCGCCAAGGTGGGGTGCTCACCGTGGTGACGGGGCGGACCGGCCGCTGGTCGTCGGCATGGCGGAAGGCAATGGAGGGCTCGTGGGCAACCGCAACACGGCGATAGTCGCCTCGGCCCTGCTCTTCGTCGCCCTGGCGCAACTGGGTGGGCTGCTCCGCCCCACCGTGGTCGGGATCTCGTGGCAGATGCTGGTACTCGGTGCGGCGTTGCTGGCGGCGGTGATCACGTGGACCGGTCTCGCCTACCGGATCCCGGTGTGGGTGGTGGCCGCCATCGGCCTGGTCTCCTACGGGATGATCGCCATGCGGGTGATGGCCGCCGAGCTGATGACCTTCATCCTCCCCACCGCTCCTGCCTACGCCGAGGCTGGCACCGAGCTGGCCCAGGCAATGGCAATCATCCGCACCGGGATCGAGCCGGTGGTCCCGGTCGACGGGGTGGTGGCCATCGTCATCGGGGTGTTCTGGGTGGCGGCGATGGTCACCGTGTACGGGTTGATGCGCCGGCCGGGGCTGGCCGTCGTCCCCGGGCTGGTGTTGGTCATCCAGTTCGCCGTCATGGACCGGACCCCCACCAGCCTGCCCATGGTGCTGCTCTTCGCCGCCCTGCTGGCGGCGGCAATCCTGGCGGTTACCAGCGACCAGCGCCGCTCTAGCAGCGGGCGCATGGTGTACAAGTCGGGCTGGCTGCCTTCGACCGGTCTGGCCGGCAAGGTGACCGCCACCGCCACCGGGTTGGCCCTCTTCGGCACCGTGGTCGCCGTAGGCGCCTTCGCCAATCGGGTCCCGCACGACGGGGTGGTTCCCTGGCGCAGTGGCACCGGGCTCACCGGGGACTTCTTCGGCGGGATCTCGTACAACCCATTCATCGGGATCCAGCAATCGCTGGTGTCGCGCTCGTCAGCCCCGCTGTTCTACGCCGAGATCGAGGGCGACGTAGCGCCCAACGAGGTGTTCTTCCGCCTGCTCACCATGGAGACCTACGAGGGCGGTAAGTTCTTCGCCAGCCAGCCGGACATCCGACCCATCGTCGACAGCCCGTCGTGGCACACCGGTGGCCAGGAATTCGCCGGGCCCACCGCCGGGGTGACCACCACGGTCCTCATCGATCGGTTGCAGATGGACTGGCTACCCGCCGCATACGCCCCCAACTCGCTTGGCGGCGACACCGAGTTCGCCGCCTCCATCATGGTGCGCCCCGACGACGGGGCGCTGCGCTTCGCCGGTGGCCTCACCTACCCCGAGCTGGTCTACTCGGTCACCTCGGACATACCGCAACCCGACATGGCGGCGCTCACCGGGCAGGACGGTTCGCTGTCGCCGCTATTCGCCGCCGCCGCCGCCGGTGGGGCGGCGGTCCCCCAACCGGTCACGGTCGAGCTGCGCCCCACCCCGCCGGGGGTGGACCGCTATCTGGCCCTCCCTGACAACCTGGATCCCGGTGTCGCCGAACTGGCGGCGCTGACGACGGCCGGTCTCGACACCGCCTTCGAGCGGGGTCTGGCCCTGGAGGCGTGGTTCCGATCGGACGCCTTCGAGTACACCACCGAGATCGACCCTGGGCACGCCGCCACCGACCTGGCGGAATGGCTCCTTCCCCAAAACAGCGACAGCCCCAACTTCCGGCGCGGATACTGCGAGAACTTCGCCACCTCGATGGCGGTGCTGGCGCGCACGTTGGACATCCCGTCACGGGTGGTGCTGGGATTCACCCCGGGCCGGCCGACGGCACCGGGGGGCGACACCGTGGTGGTCACCGACCGCAATGCCCACGCCTGGGTCGAGCTGTGGATGCCGGCCCAGGGCTGGGTCCGCTTCGACCCGACACCTCGTCCCGACGGGGTCAACCCTTCGACCACGGCGCAGATCACCACCATCCTCGGCTTCGACCCCACCGAGTACCTTGACGAGATCGACGACCCCGAGCTTGAGATCGGCGGCC
>JACDBE010000165.1 GCA_013695075.1 Acidimicrobiia bacterium | reverse complement strand
CGGGGAGGGATTCCTTGGTCCCCCGAGACAGCGGCCCCCGCGCCGCAGGTGCGGGGAGGGGAAATCGCCCGCAGCTGGGGAGGGAAGCGGGATTTGGCGGATACACGGGCGGCGGCCTATCATCCTGGCCCGGTTCCTATGCGGTGCCGGGCTTTTCCGTGGGCACGATCGGTTGGCGTCGAGCGCCGTCGTTCGAGCCGCGGTAAGGGTAGGACGGCGTCGGGCAGCCGTTCCGATGGCCAACCACGACGGGTTGAGAGGTATGAAGGTCTCAGCGTCCGCCAAGACGATGTGTGAGAAGTGCCGGATCATCCGGCGGCACGGCCGCGTCTGGGTGATCTGCCCCAACCCGCGTCACAAGCAGCGTCAGGGGTAACCGATGGCTCGTATCGCCGGAACCGACCTTCCCCGGGACAAGCGGGTCGAGATCGGGCTCACCTACATCTTCGGGGTGGGGCGCACCACCTCGCAGCGGGTGCTCACCGATCTCGGCATCGACATGGACACCAAGGTGCGCGACCTGGCCGACGCCGAGGTCGTCAAGATCCGCCAGTACATCGACTCCAATCTCACCGTCGAGGGTGACCTGCGTCGCGATGTCGCTCAGAACATCAAGCGCAAGATCGAGATCGGCAGCTATCAGGGCCTGCGCCACCGGCGCGGGCTGCCGGTGCGGGGCCAGCGCACCCACACCAACGCCCGCACCCGCAAGGGCAAGGCGGCCCCGGTTGCGGGCAAGAAGAAGGTCGGCAAGACATAGTTAGGCGAGAGGTATCACGTTTTGGTAAAGCAGCGCACCCCGGGTAGACGCCGAGTCAAGCGGACCATCCCGCACGGCCAGGCGCACATCCGGGCCACCTTCAACAACACCATCATCAGCATCTCCGACCAGGACGGAGGCGTGGTGGCGTGGACGTCGGGCGGCTCGGTGGGGTTCAAGGGATCCAGGAAGTCGACCCCGTACGCCGCCCAGGTGGCCGCCGAACAGGCGGCCCGCCGCGCCGGCGAGATGGGAATCCGCAAGCTGGATGTCATCGTGCGCGGTTCGGGGTCGGGGCGTGACACCGCCATCCGCACCCTGCAGAACATGGGCATCGAGGTGACCGGGGTCAAGGACGTCACCCCGATACCCCACAACGGTTGCCGGCCCAAGAAGCGCAAGGGCCGCTGATGGCGCGCTACACCGGTCCTCGCACCAAGGTCAGCCGGCGGGCCCGCCAGCTGCTCGACGACAACAAGGCCAAGTACTTCGACAAGCGTCCCTACCCGCCCGGCCAGCACGGCCGGGGACGGATACGCGAGTCCCAGTACCAGATCCAACTGCGCGAGAAGCAGAAGCTCCGCTTCGTGTACGGGCTGCTGGAACGCCAGTTCCGCAACTACTACGAGCTGGCCGCTTCCCAGCGGGGCATCACCGGCGAGAACCTGCTCCGGCTGCTGGAGACCCGGCTGGACAACGTCGTGTACCGCTCCGGCTTCGCCCACACCAGACCCCAGGCCCGCCAGTTGGTCAACCACAGTCACTTCCTGGTCAACGGCAAGAAGGTGGACATTCCCTCCTACCGGGTCCGTCAGGGCGATGTGGTGTCGATGCGGCAACGCAGCCGCGACATCCTGCCGGTGCAGCACGCCGTCGACACCGTCGACCGCCAGGTGCCGGAATGGCTGGTGGTGGACAAGGGTGACCGGTCGGCCACCGTGTCGGTGATGCCCAGCCGCCATCAGATCGACACCCAGATTCAGGAACAGCTCATCGTCGAGCTGTACTCGAAGTAACCCGTCAGCCGCCCCCAACCCGAGGAGCGTCCGTGCTCATCGTCCAGCGTCCCACCATCGAATCCGAAACCATCACCGACGATCGGGCCACCTTCGTCATCCAACCGCTCGAGCCCGGCTTCGGTTACACCCTGGGCAACACGCTGCGGCGGACGCTGCTGGCCCGCATCCCCGGTGCTGCCATCACCTCGGTACGCATCGAGGGAGTGCAGCACGAGTTCTCCACCATCGAGGGCGTGGTCGAAGACGTCGTCGACCTGATCCTCAACCTCAAGCTGGTGGTGCTGCGGATGGAGGTCGATTCGGCGATGCTGTACCTGTCGGCGCGGGGCAAGACCGACGTGTCCGCAGCCGACCTAAAGGTGCCCGCCGGCGTAGAGGTAGTCAACGGCGACCTCCACCTCGCCAGCCTGTCGTCGTCCGGTCGGCTCGAGGTGGAGCTCACCGCCGACCGGGGTGTCGGCTACCGGGGCGCCGACCGCAACCGTGCCCCGGAGAAGATCGGGGTGGTCCCCATCGACGCCATCTTCTCGCCGGTGCGCAAGGTCACCTACCGGGTGGAGAGCACCCAGGTGGGCATGATGACCGACTTCGACCGGCTGGTGCTGGACGTGGAAACCGACGGCTCGGTCACCCCCAGCGAGGCGGTGTCGTCGGCCGGCAAGACCCTGCGCGAGCTGTTCGGGTTGTTCGCCGATGTCGACGACTACGTCGGGTTGCCGCTGGGCGACGTGGTCATCGCCGACATGGGCTCTCCCGACCTGGAGCTGCCCATCGAGGCCCTCGACCTCACCGAGCGGCCCCGCAACTGCCTGCGCCGCGCCCAGATCCACACCGTTGGTGAGCTGGTGGAGAAGACCGAGGACGAACTGCTCAACATCACCAACTTCGGGCAGAAGAGCCTGGAAGAGGTGGTCGCCAAGCTCGACGAACTGGGGCTGTCGCTGCGGGCCGGTACCGACATCGACACGGGACTGGTGTGATGCCCACCCCCAAGAAGGGCCCCCGCCTCGGCGGGAGCCCGGGCCATCAGCGCAAGATCCTGGCCAACCTGGCCTCCTCATTGATCGAGCAGGAACGGCTCACCACCACCGAGGCCAAGGCCAAGCTGCTGCGGCCCTACGTGGAGAAGATCATCACCAAGGCTCGCCGCGGCGACCTGCACGCCCGGCGCACCGTGATGCGGCGGATCACCGACCCGGAGGTGGTCACCAAGCTGTTCGACGACGTCGCCCCCCGCTACGCCAACCGCCCCGGTGGCTACACCCGGGTGGTCAAGCTGGGCCCGCGCCGAGGCGACGGTGCCGAGATGGCCGTCATCGAGCTGGTGTGATCAACCCGAGTGCGGCTCAGTCGGGCATTCCGGTTCCGGCGGGTGCCGCGGTCCGTACCGCAGGTACAACACCAGCATCCACGGGGTGGTCACCAGGTGCATGCCGTGGAGCGCCCACAGCGGCCCCATCGGCAGGTTGAACACGTACACCGAGTGGACCACGTTGCCCATGGTGGCCAGGGCCAGAGCGGCCAGGCTGTAGGAGCCCAGGTCCCGCGTGCGGCATGCTTTCAGCACCATCGGCAGCGTGCTGACGGTGAAGATCAGCGTCGACGCAACGCCGGCTGCCACTGCGACATTCACAGCAGCACTCTCCGATGGGTGTTGCCCATGGTCATCCCTTCTCCCGCATACACGAACCCATACGAGCCGCCCTGATACGTCCAGCTTGCGGGACAGGGGGGCCTCAGCAGCCCCTCCGAGGTTCGCCGTATCCGCCGGTAAGCTCGAAGGCTCCGGTCGGAAGGGTGGCGGTGGGCGAGGCATTGAGGCACATGGGTCAGGCGCTGTCGCTCAAACGCGAGGCCTTCGTGTGGATGGACCTCAACGACCGCGCTACCGGAGACGCCCTCGTCCTGGTGGTGCTTACCCGGTTGCTGATCATGCTCGGACTCGGCTTCGGGCTGCTCGGGCTGGCTACCAGCGCCTCCGGCATCGACATCCTGTTCCGCTCGCTACTCAACGCCGCCGTGTTCTGGCTGGTGTACAGCGGTATCACCTACCTGGCGGCCCGGCACCTCCTCGACGGCAACGGCAGCTTCGCCACCATCCTGCGCATCAGCGGGTTCGCCTACCCCACGCTGCTGCTGTTGCTCGTCACCATCCGCATCTTCGACAACGGCACCATCGCCTTCGTGGTGGCCAGCCTGTGGTTCCTGGCGGTGGTCACCCACGGGGTCCGCTACGAGAGCGAGCTGGCCATCGAACGAGCCGCCGTCGCCGCCGGGTTGGGGCTGGTGGGGTGGATGGTGGTGTCGGCGATCCTCGGCTACGGGCTCGTCTGACCGGTGGTCGCCGGATGACGGCACCGGCGTGACCACCTACCGCATCGACCTCGCCTACGACGGCACCGGTTTCCACGGCTATTCCCGCCAGGATACGGTTCGCACCGTCCAGGGCGAGCTGGAGGCGGCGCTGCTGCCGTTCACCGGTCCCGTCGCCACCGATGTCGCCGGACGCACCGACCGGGGGGTGCATGCCGCCGGCCAGGTGGTCAGCCTCGCCACCGACGTCGAGGTCGACACGGCGCGGGTGGTGCGATCGCTCAACCGCAGGCTCGGCCCTGAGATCTCCGTCGCCACCATGGTGGCGGTGCCAAACGGCTTCCATGCCCGCTTCTCGGCGGTGGGCCGGGCGTACCGTTATCTCGTCATCGACGGTGACACCCCCGACCCCTTCCTGGCCAGGTTCTCCTGGCACCTTGGTCACCGTCTCGACGTGCCCGCCATGGACCGGGGCGCCGCCGCCCTGGTCGGCGAGCACGACTTCGCCTCATTCTGCCGGCAAGCGGGGGAGCGGAGCACGGTCCGCCTGGTGCGCATCGCCCGCTGGGAGCGGTGCCGCCCCGATCT
>JACDBE010000156.1 GCA_013695075.1 Acidimicrobiia bacterium | reverse complement strand
GCTCTTGCCTTTCAAGAGGGCTCGCCATCGCGACGAGCTGGATCAATCAGAGATTCTGAGTAGCGGCGGTGTCGCCCCGGCAGCGAGCGCCTTCCAGCGTTCCACGTCCTGCTGGGTCACCCCAGGGACCCGCTCCCACAGGGCCTCGACCGGCACACCGAGCATCTGCGCCAACTTGCCCAAAGCGTCGGCGGTCTGCGCCAGCGACCTCGACTCCATGTCCCGCCAACGCACCTCGGCGCCAGCCTCGGAGGGTTCGCCGGTGAGATCGGCGGCGAGTCGGAGCACCTGCTCATGGGACTCGCCAAAAGTGTGTTTGCGTTCCTGCACCTTGCGGGACAGCCCAGCCTCAGCGGCGGACAGAGCCTCAGCGGACAGGTTGGCGACCTGACCGAGTAGGTGATGCGGCGGGGTCTGCGACACAGCGGCCAGATCACGGATGTCGGCGTCGCGGGCGTCGATGTAGCCACCGAGCGGTGTCTCATCCAACGTCCCGAACTTGGCGTCGGGGCTTTCGTTCATCAGCACCGAGCCGACCTTCAGCAGAATCAGTTGAGCTTCCCTCTCGACATCGGTCTCAGGTTCCGCCATCCCGGTGCCGTACCGAACCTTCCAGGCACCGAACCTTTGGACCACGAGCCGGTCGAACGTGTCCTGGTCGATGCGGGCCAGAAGAGGAACAAGCGGCTCGATCTCGCCGTAGCTGCGGCCGTCGAGATCCAGCATGTTGGAGTAGCGGACCACCGGGCAGCGCCCGACACCGTGCTCCTCGACACTGAACGACTTCTCGTCGACCGCCCCGCCGCCGGACTCGAACATGTAGATGGCTTCGGCGTCGTAGAGCCGGAACCTCCAGCGATCCAAACCGAAGTCGACACTGTCGCCCCGGAGGGCGAACAGCGCCCACTCGTCCTCGGCTGGGTCGTCGTAGAACGACACCATTTTGCGTGCCGAGACCCCGCGGATCACCGGCATCGGCTCGTCGTCGAGAGCCCCCGGCTGGACCGTGGCGTAGGCGACGCCGTGAGCGAGCGCCCCCCGGTGAATGGCGATCTGCCGGGAATCCATGCCGTTGGCCTGCCAGATACGCCAAGCTGCCGCGTCCTGCGAAGAGTCGGCGGCGCGGTACCCGTCGACATACAACGACTGCGCCACCGCGGTCACAACCAGCGCACCCCACGGGGTCGCGGAGCGGCGTTGCAGCTCCTGATACTCGGCGGTGGTGTGCGCCGGCAACGCCGGCAAGTTGTGGACGCCCCGGTACCATTCATCCAAGCGGTCAACGTAAACCCGATTGTCCGTCCACTGTTGACGCAGCTGGTCACCGAACAGGGCGAGCACGTCGCGGCGGCTCATCGGCACGACATCACCAACCCTCTCACGCGCCCCACATCCGGCCCGGCTTCTTGCGGTCGCTACGGTCAGTACGGCTCAGCACAATGCGGCGCACCATCCGGGCCCCGATGACACACACCGCGGCGTCGATCTTGCGCGGCGAATCGGGGGATTCCTTGCCGACCGTGATCAAATCCCGGAACGGGCGCCGACGGCACGCAGCGACATGTCGCGACAGTGCTGATGAACCATCATGGGTGAACCCGCCGGCCTCGATCTCGGCGTGGCACGCCTCCGCCGCTCGAGCGAACTCGTCACCGTGGCCCCGCATATCCCATGCCACCGGTTGCGGCGGCCGGCCCGACGGCACCGCCCACACCTCCAAGGTGTCGCGGTACCGCAGCGGCCACTCGGTGTAAACCCAGGACTCCCACTCCCGCACATCGGCGAAGAACGCCGCCACCTGCCACCGGTCGAAGGCGCGCCGCACCGCGAAATCGACCGCATCGGGGTCGACCGTCCAATCGGAATGGTCATGGCGCCCCGGCGGCTCCCACACCCCAACCAGGAACACATGCCCGTCCTCGACCCGGCACCCGACAAGCGCCGTAGCGTCCCGCGACTTGGACCCGTCGAAAAACAACACCACCCGGTCGCCGTCGGCGACCTCGACGGTGGGGTCGGCAAGGCGGTCCCACTGTTCAGCGGTAACCCAAGCGTCCCAAGCCGCGGTCGGCCAGTTCAAGTACTTGCGCTTGGAGTCGTCGGGCTTCGCCTTGGGTGACCAAACCCGGCCGACCAGCCGATCGATGTCGACCCAATAGCAGCCCCGGTACGTGTGCTCCAACGCAGCCCGTAGCGACCGCTCATCGGCCATGTCGGTGTCAGCGGGCGCGATGCGAGCGTCGTACAGGATCCGGGATGCCCCCTCCTGCAGCCCACCTTCCTCCTGGGTCACCCACGCGTCCCAGGTGGCGTTAGCAACACACTCCCGGCCAGGAACCCAGGCGTTAGCGGTCTCAACGGCACGACCACCCGATTTCGTCAGGTTGTCGTCGAGAATCGCCGCCAGCTCGGCGCCGCCGTTGGTCGGTGTCCACAAGTGCGTTTCGTCCTGGATCGCAGCTGTCGTCTGGCCGCCCTCAGCCGCCGTCGACGACGACGTGATCACCCGGAGCTCGCCCTCGGGCAGGCGGTAGTAGACGGTCTTGCCGGCATCCAGCCCGTAGCGGACGGCGACCTTCGAGCCCTTGGGGGCGAACGCCCGCACCCACCGCATAGTGTTGCCGGTCTGCGATTCCGCCGTGGCGGCGATCTCCACAAGCGGCATATCCACCGGCTTGCCAACCACCCCACCCGGGAAGCGGGGACTGAAATCTGCGACCCTGACCGGCCCGCAGAACTCCGCCAGCGCCAGCATCGCCGCGAAAGGCGACTTGCCGGTGCCCTTCGCCAACCGGCGGGCCGCATGGTCGAACAACCACCGCCCAGCCTCGTCCACCGCGTACCACCACAGCAGAAAATGGACCTGCTGCGGGGTCAACTCCACCGGCTTGCCGGCACGCGGCCCGTTCGGTTGAACCAGCCACTCCTCCAGCCAGGCGCCCACCGCCCAGCCGAGCGTTAAGCCCGGCTCGCCGGCCGGAAGCGTCGTTAGGCGGTCAACCGGCGGAGAAGCGGTCGCGGAAAGCATGGATGGAAGCCACCTCCGCGTCACCATCCCCGGCAGCGTCGGGGGTCTGCAGCTCGAGCCGGACCCGGCGGCGGTCG
>JACDBE010000136.1 GCA_013695075.1 Acidimicrobiia bacterium | reverse complement strand
CGGGGATCTCGGCGTCGGCGCACCATAGGTAGAGGCCGATCATGCGACGGCGGGCGTGGGCCTCGTCTGCGGCGGCGAACACGTCTCTGAGGAGCTCTTTGGCGATGAAACACGCCGAGACTTCCCCGTCGGGGTAACGACGACGGTCGCCGGGCGACAAGGTGGGCGATTCCTGACCCCACCTTCCCGGCACTCCAAGATCAGGACGCACTACAGGAGGAGCGAGTGCTCGTTGTCGACCAGCCGACCCGGCGCCGGCACGCCCTCGCCAAGCCGTCCTAGCTGCACCCGGCGCGGACCGAGAACCCCGAGGTGGAGCCACACCGACGACGACCCGGGGCCACCGTTGAAGGAGAACACCACCGGTCGCTGCTGGCGGTCGCGAACCCCGTTGCGGACATAGGCCACCGAGAAGAACGAGGCCTGTTTCTTGCCCTCCTCCTCCTTGATGACTAGGTGTCCAGCCCGCACCGTGTACCCCACCCGCTTGCCCCCGATGGTGACGGTGTGGGTGGTCTCGGAGACCCGATCCTCGTGATGCGGTGGGGGCGGGACTTCGGGCGACTTGCTGTCCTTGTCCCGATCCTTGTTCTTGTCGTTGTCCTTGTTGTTGATCTTGTCCTTGCCGTTACCGGCGGCGGCACTCTTGGCGTCGTCGTCGCCCACTACGGTCCCTTCGGCAGAGGCGCGGCAGCCTACCGACGCCCACCGCTTCCGCTCGCCGGCGGCCGACCGGGAACCGGGGGCCGGGAGGTAGGGTCGTGGGGTGGCCGATGACCCCCGACTCCTCGCCGACACAGCCGGCTTCGACCTCGCTCCCGGCGACTACGAGGCGGGCCGTCCCGGGTACCCACCGCAGGCGGTCGCGGTGCTGGTCGAAGAGCTGGGGGTGGGGCCGGGTCGGAGGGTGTGCGATCTGGCGGCAGGCACCGGCAAGCTGACCCGGCTGCTGGTGGTTACCGGGGCGGAGGTGGTTGCCGTCGAGCCGGTCGAGGGCATGCGGCGCACGTTGGCCGAGACCGTTACCGGAGTGACGGTGCTCGACGGGACCGCCGAGGCGATGCCGCTGCCGGACGACTCAATCGATGTGGTGACGGTGGCCCAGGCGTTCCACTGGTTCGACCGCGCCGCCGCCATGGCCGAGATACGGCGGGTGCTGGTTCCGGGTGGCGGGCTGGCGGTGCTGTTCAACGAGCGCGACGAGCGCACGGCGTGGGTAGCTGCGTTCTCCGAGATCCTGGAGTGGCACAGCCACCGGGTGTCGGGGTACAAGGCGACCGATTGGGCCACCGTCATCGACGGTGAGGGCCAGCGGACCATCGGGTGGGAGCAGCCGATGACCCGAAGCACCCTCGAGGCCAGAGTGCGCTCGATCAGCTACGTGGCCCTGATGGACGAGGCCGAGCAGCAGCGGCTAGTCACGGAAACGCTGGCGCTGGTGGGAGGATTGCCCGAGCCCTTTCCCATGCCCTACCTCACCCGGATGTGGTGGGGGTGGCCGGGCCGCTGAGGACGTGGGTGGGTGGGTCGCGCCGCGGGGGCGATGATCTTGGGGACGCGTTCCACCTTGGCGTCGAACCAGTCGAACGCGTCGGTCCCATGACATGCGACCCGCCGAAAGTGGCAACGAGCGGCGCTTCGAGTGGATCATCGCCGGCGGCGGCATTACCACGCTGCGGCGCCAGGTGGACGTTGGCGGAGGCGCCTGGATCGGACGGGTGGACATCTGGATTCAGTCGTCCCGCTGGTCGTGGAGGTGCACAGCGAGCGCTATCACTCGTCGCGCACCAGCCGCCATGCTGAGGCCGCTCGGGTGGCCGCGTTACGGGAAGCCGGTTTCACGGTAGTGGTGGTCTGGGATCACGAGGTGTGGGGCGATCCCGACTCCGTGCTCGCCCGCGTACTGCAGGCACGGTCCGGGCTAGGCACCAGCGCAGCCTGACCCAGCATTTCTTGGGACCGAAACGCGCCCCGTCGGGCGCGATCGGGTCCTAAGAATTGGCGAGGGCGGGGATCGGCGGCCGGCTACCGTCTCGGGATGGAACCGTTCAGCGCCGTGAGGGTCGGTGAGGTCGACCTCGCTGTGTACGAGGAGGGGGCGGGAGAGCCTGTTGTTCTCATTCACGGGTTCCCCGAGCTGGCCTACTCGTGGCGGCACCAGGTTCCTGCCCTGGCCGCCGCCGGGTACCGTGCCATCGCCTACGACCTGCGCGGGTTCGGAGGATCGAGCCGGCCGGAACCGGTGGAGGCGTATCGGCTGACCGAGCTGGTCGGCGATCTGGTGGGGCTGCTCGATGCCCTCCAGCTGCAAAGGGCCACCGTTGTCGGTCACGACTGGGGATCGATCGTGGCCTGGTCGGCGGCCGTGATGGCGCCGCCGCGGGTGGAAGCGCTGGTCAGCCTCAACGTCCCCTACCGGGGCTGGTGCTGTGGTTTCCCCACCACCGCCACCATCGCCTCCCGGCACATGGACCGGTTCGGCTACGTCGTCAGGTTCCAGGGCACCGAGACCGAGGAGCGCTTCGCCGCCGACCCGGAGCGATGGCTGCGCCGCGCCTACGCCGGGGTGGCCGCGAAGGAGCCGTTCATGACCGACGCCGAGTTCGCCGTGTACCGGGGCACCTTCGAGGCCGGTGGCATCACCGCCCCTCTCAACCTGTACCGCAACATCGACCGCAACGTGGCCGACACCACCGCATACGCCGACGCCCCGGTGACGGTACCCACGATGATGATCGCCGCCGATGCCGACCCGGTGCTCCCGGCGGCGCTGTCCGAGGGGATGGAGCGCTGGATACCCGACCTGCGCACCGAGGTCATCACCAACTGCGGGCACTGGACCCAGCAGGAGCGACCGGCGGAGGTCAACCGGCTGCTGATCGACTTCCTCGAGGGACGCTCGGCCAACCGGGTGGAGTCGTGACCGGCCAGCGCCTGCCGGCATGAGGGTCACCGCGGCGGCGCTCAACCGGGCCACGCTGGGCCGCCAGATGCTGCTGGGGCGCCGGTCCCTAGGCGTGGTCGACGCGGTGCGCCGGGTGGTCGCCGTGCAGGCTCAGAACCCCGCCTCGCCGTACCTGGCTCTGTGGAACCGGCTCACCGACTTCGACGCCAGCGAGCTCGACGAGGCGCTGGCCGGCTATGTGGTGGTCAAAGCGAACATGGTGCGGATGACGCTGCATGCCGTCCACGCCGACGACTACCAAGCGTTCCGGGAGGCAATGGAATCCTCGCTGCGCACCAGGTTCAACGACCGCCGGGTTCAAGGCGAGCGGGCTCACCGTCGATGACGCCGATGCCCTGGTTTCCCAGCTCCTGGGCTACGCCGCCCGGCCGCGCACCGGTGCCGCATGCGAGACGTGGCTCGAGGAGCTCGTGGGCTCATCGGCGCTGCCCGGGGCGTGGTGGTTGTTGCGCCAATACGCCCCGCTGTTGCGCTCCCCCACCGGGGGGCCGTGGTCGTTTGGCAACCGGACGTCCTACGTGGCCGCCCTCACCCCGCCGGCGTTGGCCGATCCGGACGTCTCGGTGGCCGCCTTGCAGGTGTTGGTCCGCCGCTACCTGGAGGGTTTCGGGCCGGCGTCGGTGGCGGACATGGCCCAGTTCGCCATGGTGCATCGAGGGCTGGTCAGGGCAGCGGTGCAGGCGCTCGGCGATCAGCTGGAGCAGGTGGAAGGACCAGACGGCAAGGCGATGTACGACATCCCCGGGGCGGCCAGGCCCGACGAGGACACCCCGGCCCCGCCCCGGCTGATGGCGATGTGGGACAGCATCCTGCTGGCCTACGCGGACCGGAGTCGGGTCATCCCCCCCGATTACCGCAGTCACGTGACCCGGGTGAACGGCGACGTGCTGCCCAGCCTGCTGGTAGACGGCTACGTCGCCGGGGTGTGGCGGGCCGTCGAGGGCGGGATCGAGGCGACCTCCTTCCGTCGCCTCGGCGAGGAGGTATGGGAAGCCCTGGCTGCAGAGGCCCGGTCCCTGCTGTTGCTGCTCGCCGACCGCGACCCACTCGTCTACAGCCGCTATCACCACTGGTGGTCCCGGCCGCTCCCCAGCGTCGAGGTCCGGCTCCTCACCGGATAGCGCTCGCTATCCGGGAGCGCGCTCCCGCAACCTGGTGTCGTAGGCGTGCGGGTGCGGCCGCCCTCAAGGCGCACGTCGAGGTCGGTCACCTCCGGGGGAGAAGTCGACGCCGTCACGAGCGCAGGCGGCAACGACCGCCGCCGACCGGGTCCATGATCAGGGTGTCGTCGGGATCGCCATCCCGGCTTCCCCTGGTAGCAGGGGTCACGGGCAGCTCGCTGGTGCCGGGGAACGACCGCCGCCAACCCGACAGGTCGCGCGAACCTTCTCGGTCATATGCTGCCAGGCGGATGGCGACGGTGGCGGCAGGTTGCGCAACAGCTCGGGTACCGCCCGCGCCCAACCGACGTAGCGCAGGGCGATAACCATCACTGCCCCAGTCACGCGACGATCCCCACTGCCGCCACCACGACCACCAATCGGGGCACGTCAAGCTCGGAGAAGTCCCGTGACGCCGGGGTGGCCAACCCGGCGAAGGTCAGCATCGTCATCGCCCACACCAGTGCCGTCTTCCACGGCACGAACCGCCGGCTGACGATGACAGAGCGGACAGCACGACGGCGGTCAGCACCACGATGGCGGTGGTCCTCGCCTCCTCCAAACGACACCCCCTCGGCGATTGGCTAGGTAGCCGAAAAAGGTGGCCACGGCCGCGGCGACGCCGGTGGGCACCGCAAAGCGGACCACCCGACCGACGAACCCGCGCCGGGTGCGCTAGGCGGAAGGCGCCAGCGCCAGGAAGAACGACGGGTTTCCCCCGTTAGAGGACAAGCAGCGCCAACCCTCCGAAGGCGACGCAGTAGACGCCGAACGGGGCCAGCCCCACGCTGCCGATGAGCGTCACCAGCAGCTTGATGGCGAGGTAACCGGTCACCGCAGCCACGCAGACACCAACCAGCAGAGCTAGATCGAGGTCGCCTCCATCGGCGGCGGACACATCGAAGAGGCTGATCAGCCCAGCACCGGCGATCGCCGGTATCCCGAGGAGGAATGACAGGTGGGCGGCCTGGCGTCGCTCGAATCCCATACTCAAACCGGCGCTGATCGTGGTTCCCGACCGGGTGACCCCGGGCAGCAGCGAGACCGCCTGCGCCGATCCGATCACCGCGGCGTCGACCATCGTGATGTCTTCCCGCCGGCGGTCGCCCCTGGCGAACCGCGCCACGACGATGAGCATGACGCCGGCTCCCATCAGCAGCATCGCCACCGTCCGGGGCTGCTCGTTGATGCGGTTGAAGAAATCCCGGAACAGCAGCCCGATGGTGCCGGCGGGGATGGTTCCAACGATCAGGAACCGCAAGAGCCGCCTCCCCTCCGGGGTGAGACGCACCATCTCGACCACCTCGAGCCGGTAGTAGGCGAGCACGGCCACCAGCGTTCCGATGTGGAGCACCGCCGACGTCGCCAGGTCGGGGCCGTCGCGCCCCAGCAACGCCGGAACCAGGGTGAGGTGCCCGCTCGAAGATATCGGCAGGAACTCGGTGAGCCCTTGGATCAGGCCCCATAGGATGGCGTCGCCCATAGCGGCGGGAGCCTAACGACCCCCGCCGAGACCGCCTTCTCTCGTCAGCCCCTCCGGTCACCTGCCCAACAGCACGGTGAGGGTGCTGGCGACGGCGGCGGCGGCGACGGCCGGGGCGGCCTCCGGGGGCACCGCCACCATCCCCTCGCTCTCGCCACCGAGCACCGACGGGGCGGGTAGCCCGCTCACCACACCGACGACGTCGAGGGCGGGCTCGGTGGCGATCAGCCGCACCCGGTCGCCGATGGCGGTGCCGGTGGGGAGCGCGGTGCGGATCGACCACCAGTCGGGCGGTGGCGGGGGC
>JACDBE010000127.1 GCA_013695075.1 Acidimicrobiia bacterium | reverse complement strand
GCCGGGAAGGGGGCGGGGGGCGTCGGGCGCGGTAAGAGTCCCACCCCCAAAGGGAGGGGAAACGAACGAGGGGCAGCGGACAAGGGGGCGAATACCAGGGAAAGTGACTCAGGCGTTGTTGAGGCTTTGGCGGGTGGCTTCGGCGGTTTCCAGGAGGCGGCGCATCGCCTTGCGTTCGCCGGTGGCGTCGTCGCCGTCGAGGAGGGCTTGGTCGGCGGGATCGGTGCACCGCACCGTGCCGCCGCGGCGGCGCATCTCCCACAGGGCGACCTCCTGGTCGGCGGGATCGCTGCCGAGGGCGGCGATGGAGGCGACGACCACGGTGTCGGCGGCACCGCAGTCGAGCAGCGCCAATACGGCGCGCAGCCCGGCAACCCGGTCGCCGGTGCGGGGGGCGGCGTCGTCTTGGCACACGGCGATGAGCAGTTCGCCGCGATCGTCGACCCAGCGGCGGATCTGCTCCCACTGGGCGAAGGCAGGCTCGGCCGAGGCCACGGCGGGGAACTCGCACACATAGCCGACGACACGCATGCCGCCAGTGTGCCAGGGTGATCGCCTGGGGGCGAGCAGGGCCGGGGTACATCACCACCAGACGCTCGGCGGCACGGCGCCGGGCGTGTTGCGGTGTCACTGTTACGCTTCCCGCATGCCGCGGGCTCTTGTGCTCAATGCCACTTACGAACCGCTTTCCGTGGTTTCGGCCAGGAGGGCGGTGGTGCTCGTCGTGCGCGAGCGCGCCGAGGTGGTGGAGAGCAACGGGCACATCTACCACTCCGAGCATCTCGCTGTCTCCGCCCCCTCGGTGATCAAACTGCGCCGGTACGTCAAGGTGCGCTTCGATCGGCGCACCCCGCTCAACCGCAGGGCCGTCTTCCTCAGGGACGACCACTCCTGCCAGTACTGCGGCCAGCCCGCCGAGAACCTCGACCACGTCGTGCCCCGCGCCCAGGGCGGCGGTCACACCTGGGACAACGTGGTGGCGGCCTGCCGGCGGTGCAACACCCGCAAGGGCGGTCGCACCCCGGACCAGGCCGGGGTATCGCTGCTCAGGCAGCCCCACGCCCCGCGCAGCGGATGGACGCTGGCCACGGGTGCCAGCCCCGATCCCACCTGGGAGCGTTACCTGGTCGGTTGACGCCGTCCGTCATCTGGGCCAGTGGACCAAGCCGGTGGGTCTCCTACACGAAATCCGCGAACTTGGGTTGACAGGTGGTGCGAAATGGGGCAGAGTGGAGCGCTGTGGGGGGATTCGGTGGCGTAGTGGAGAGATGGCCGGATCGGCGGCTGGTGGAGATGGCGTGACGTGTTCCTGGGCTTGTCGGAACATACGCTCGACGACAAAGGCCGGCTGGTGCTGCCTCGCAAGCACCGCGACCCTCTGCGCAGCGGTTGCGTCGTGTCCAAGCACTTCGACGGTTCCCTGGGTGTGTGGCCATCCCAAGCCTTCGACATGTTCATCGAGCAAACACGCGATCTTCCCTCCACGAGGGGTGACGTACGCTCGTTCGTGCGGACCCTGCACGCTACCGCTGAGTCGCAGGAACCCGACAAGCAGGGACGCATCAACATCCCCGAGGTCCTTCGCCGTTACGCCGGTCTGGAGAGCACGGTGGTGGTCACCGGCGCCGACACCCACCTGGAGCTGTGGTCGCCCGAGAAATGGGCCGCCGTCGAAGCCGAGGACGACGACAGGCTCCGCACCATGGACGTCGACCTGCGTGCCACCGGCAGGCCGTCGTGAACGCGTTCTCCGTGTCCGCTCGTTGCCGTGCCCAATTCGACACCTATCTGTCTGGTCCATGGTCAGCCTCCCGGATGCTAACTGGGAGGCCCCTTACTCCGCCCGCTTCCAAGTTGGCGCCAGCGCTCCGGGAGGCTGACCATGGCTCAGACACCATTGGGGGACTTCCACACCCCGGTGATGACCTCCGAGGTGGTAGGGCTCCTGGCCCCGCTCCGCTCGGGGGTGGTGGTCGATGCCACGTTTGGCGGGGGAGGGCACACGGCATCGTTGCTCGACGCGGCGCCGGGCCTTCGCATCCTCGCGGTCG
>JACDBE010000121.1 GCA_013695075.1 Acidimicrobiia bacterium | reverse complement strand
GACGAGATCAACGGGCGTACCCCGCTGGGTGAGGCTCTGGGCAAGATCGTCTACGAGGCGTTGCCGTTCTGCATCGGGATCGGCGTGGCGGCCCACATCCTGCGGGGCGGTCGCGACGAATCAGACGACGACACCGAGTCGGAGGACGACACCGGCGACAAGGACGACGGGTCGGAAGACGACACCGGCGACGAGGACGCCGAGGCGGACGAGAACGCCGCCGACGAGGGGTTGAACGGTACCGTGGTCGATCTGGGGGCCACCCTCATCGGGGCGGTGGTCATCTCGCTCCCCATGGCCCCCACCGACGAAATTGCCGCGCTGGCGGCGTCGCTCGACCCGACACGGCTGCTGGCGTTGATAGGCCTGACGCTGGTAGCCGGCTACGGCATCGTGTTCGTCGCCGGTTTCTCCAACCAGGAGCAGCGCCACTCCCAGCAAGGCATCTTCCAGCGACCTCTGAGCGAGACGGTGGCTGCCTATCTGGTGGCGCTCGGCGCCGCCTGGGCGATGCTGGCCCTGTTCCAGAACGCCGGTGGGCCCTGGACGGCGACGTTGAGCGAGGTAGTGGTGCTGGGGTTGCCGGCCACCATCGGGGGGGCGGCGGGACGGCTGGTGGCGTGAGACGGGAGCCTCGGACCACACCGGAGTGGGTGACGTTTGCGGCGGCGTGTGTCGTGCTGCTCACCCTGGTGGGGCTCATCGCCGGTCAGCTGCTGGGCGATCGGGAGCCGGCCACTCCCCGCGCCACCGTCGCTGGCGACGCCGAGCCGCGGGGTTCCCGCTTCCAGGTGCCGGTGATGGTGGTGAATGACGGCGATGCCACCGCCGCCGCGGTCTCAGTCGTCGCCGAGCTGACCATCGGCGCAGAGACACTGACCGCCCAACAGACCATCGACTTCCTCGCCGGGGGGGCCACCGAGGACCTGGTGTTCATCTTCGATGCCGATCCGGCCAGCGGCGAGCTGGTGGTGCGGGTCGACGGCTTCACCGAGCCCTGACCCCGCCGTCAGATTTTCTTAGGACCGAAACGCATCGCATGCGGCGCGTTTCGGTTCTAAGAATCGGGTTTCCTGGCGATGGCCCTCAGGCGCCGACCAGCACCGGTTCGGGCAGGGTGGACACCAACGATCCCTTGTCGGTGAGCAGCACGGTGTGCTCGAAGTGGGCGGACAGCGAGCCGTCGGCGGTGACCACGGTCCAGCCGTCCTCCAGGGTCACCGTCTCCTCACCTCCCATGTTGAACATGGGTTCGATGGCCAGAGCCATCCCCGACTTCAACTTGAGGCCCTTGCCCGGATCGCCGAAGTTGTGCACGTCGGGTGCCTCGTGCATCGACCGACCAATGCCGTGGCCCACGTACTCGCGCACCACCCCGTAGCCGTGGGGACGGGCGGTCTGCTCCACCGCCGAGCCGATGTCGCCCAGCCGGCGGCCCGCCTTCGCTTGGGCGATGCCGTTCCACAGCGCCTGCTCGGTGACCTCCAGCAGCCGGGTGACGGTGTCTGGAACCTCGCCGATGGCCATGGTGAAGGCGGCGTCACCGTGCCAGCCCTGGTAGATGGCGCCGGCGTCAACCGACAGGATGTCGCCTTCTACGAGCCGGTAGTCGTCGGGGATGCCGTGGACGATGCCCGAGTTGGGCGAGGTGCAGATGGTGGCCGGGTAGCCGTGGTATCCAAGGAAGGAGGGGCGGCAGCCGTGGCGGCGCACCACCTCAGAGGCAATGGCGTCGAGCTCCCGGGTGGTAACCCCGACAACGGCGGCGGCGCGGACGGCGGCGTGCACCTCGGCGACGCATTGTCCGGCAAACGCCATCTTGTCGAAGTCCGCCGGCGACTTCATGGTCATCACCTTGCCCCTCATGGCGGCACCGTCGGGAGGGGGGCAGGCATGCCGGCGAGGGCGACCACGATGCGGGCGAACACCTCGTCGATGGCCCCGATGCCGTCCACGGCGACCACCTCGATCCCGGTAGCCGGGTAGTGGGCCACCAGCGGGGAGGTCTCGGCGCGGTACACCTCCAGCCGGCGGCGGATGGTCTCCTCGTTGTCGTCGGTGCGGCCCAGCTCGGCGGCCCGACCGAGGAGGCGGCTCACCAGCTCCTCCTCGTCGACCTCGACCAGCAGCACCATCTCGATGGCGCCGTCCCCGAGGGCGGTGGCCAGCGCCTCGGCCTGGGCCACGTTGCGGGGGAAGCCGTCGAGCAGGTAGCCGCACGAGGCGTCGGGCTCGGCGAGGCGCTCCTCCACCATGGCCACCACCAGGTCGTCGGGCACCAGGTCCCCGGCGGCCATGATCCCCTCGGCCCGCAGGCCCAGCGCAGTGCCCTCGGTCACCGCCCGCCGCAGCATGTCACCGGTTGACAGGTGGGGAACCCCCAGAGCCCTGGCCAGCATCGCCGCCTGGGTCCCCTTCCCCGCCCCGGGCGGACCCAGGAACAGCAGCCGCCGCCCCATCAGCGGAGAAAGCCCTCGTAGTTGCGCATCATCAGCTGGCTCTCGATCTGCTTCATGGTCTCCAGCGCCACCCCGGCGACGATGAGCACCGACACCCCGGACAGCCCCACCGGGATGTTCCACAACCAGCCCAGGAAGGAGGGGGCGATGGCCACCACCGCCAGGTACATCGAGCCGGGCAGGGTGATCCGGCTCAGCACCTGCTGCAGGTAGCCCACGGTCTGCCGCCCCGGCCGGATCCCGGGGATGAAGCCACCCTGGCGCTGGATGGTCTCCGCCTGCCGCTCCGGGTCGAACTGGATGGCGGTGTAGAAGTAGCTGAAGAACACCACCAGCAGACCCAGGGTGAACATGTAGGGCAGGGTGGGCGACAGCCCGCCGGCGCTGGCCGAGGTCAGGTTGGCGTCGATCCAATCGCGCACCGCCTGCCCCCAGCCGGTGGCCGGCAGCATCGAGCCCACCAGCACCGGGAAGTACATGATCGAGGTGGCGAAGATCACCGGGATCACCCCGGCCATGTTGACCTTGAGCGGTATGTAGGTGGACTGGCCACCCAGCATGCGGCGCCCCCGCACCCTACGGGAGAACTGGATGGGAATCCTCCGCTGGCCCTGGTCGATGAAGATGATGCCGATGGTGAGTACCAGCATCAGCAGCAGCACCGAGACGAACTGCCCGGTGTTGGAGTTGGCCTGCAGGATCCCCAGCTGGGAAGGCAGCTGGCTGACGATGCTGACGAAGATGATCAGTGACATCCCGTTACCGATGCCCCGCTGGGTGATCAGCTCGCCCAGCCACATGATGAGGGCGGTGCCGGCGGTCATCGTGATGATGATCGTCAGCACGTTGCGCACCGTGTAGTCGGGGATAAGGTCGATGCCCCCGGTGAACTGGCCGGAGTGGAACAGGAAGGTGAACGATGTCGATTGGATGAGCGCCAGACCCACCGTGATGTAACGGGTCCATTGGGTGATCACCTTGCGGCCGGCGTCACCCTCCTCCTGCAGCGCCTGCAGCCGGGGGATGACCACCCCCAGCAGCTGCATGATGATCGAGGCGGTGATGTAGGGCATGATCCCCAGGGCGAACACCGACAGGGTCTCCAGCGCACCGCCGGAGAACAGGTTGATGAGCCCGACGAACCCGCTGGTGCTCGACTGCGCGGCAAACTGTTGCACCCGATCCAGGTCGACCCCGGGGGTGGGGATGGCGGCGCCGAGGCGGTAGATGGCGAAGATGAACAGGGTGAACAGGATCTTGTTGCGGAGATCCGGGATCCTGAACATGTTGCGAAAGACGGACAGCATGAGCGCTGGGGTCCCTTGGTGGTATCGAGACGAGGAGAGGTTAGTGGTCGGGTCGGGTTCGGCGGTCAGTCGACGACGTCGGCCGAGCCGCCCGCTGCCTTGATCTTCTCCACGGCGCCGAGGCTGAAGGCGTGGGCCCTCACCGCCAGGGGGCGATCGATGTCCCCCTCGCCGAGCACCTTGATCCGGCCCCGGTGCTTGACCAGCCCAGCGGCGCGCAACACCTCCGGGGTCACCTCGGTGCCCGCCTCGAACTGGTTGAGCCGCCCCACGTTGATGAGGGCGAAGTACTCCTTGTTGCGGTTCTTGAAGCCCTTGAGCTTGGGCAGCTGGCGCTGCAGCGGCATCTGGCCGCCCTCGAACCCGGGACGCACCTGACCGCGCGCCTTTTGGCCCTTGGTGCCGCGACCGGCGGTCTTGCCCCGCCGCCCGCTCTCGCCCCGGCCCACCCGGATCTTCTTAGACTTGGAGCCTGGTGCGGGCTTGAGGTGATGCAGCTTCATGACGGCTCCTCGACGTCCAGCAAGTGCCGTGCCCGGAAGATCATCCCCCGCACGTCCGGCGAGTCGGGGCGCTCTACCGTCTGGCGGATCTTGCGCAGCCCGAGGCTCTCCACGGTTGCCCGGGTCTTCGGCTTCTCCCCGATGACACTCTTGATCAGCGTGATGCGCAGCGTGCCCGCCATGTCACTCACTCACCTGGGTCTTCATCAGCTCCGCCGACCGGTAGGCGGCGAGCAGCGCCGGGGGGAAGATCTCCTCGGGACGCTTGCCCCGGGCCCGGGCCACCTCTTCGGGGCGGCGCTGGCGGGCGATGGCATCCATGGTGGCCTTGGCCACGTTGACGTGGGTGGGTGAGCCCAGCGACTTGGCCAGGACGTCGCGGATGCCGGCCGCTTCCAGGATCTGGCGCACCGCTCCCCCGGCGATGACCCCGGTACCCGGCGAGGCGGGTTTGAGCATCACCCGGGAGGCGCCATGGACACCGATCACCTCGTGGATGATGGTGGTCCCCGCCATGGGTACGTCGACCATGCTCCGCTTGGCGATCTCGATGCCCTTCTGGATGGCGGTGGGGACCTCCTTGGCCTTGCCGTAGCCGATCCCCACCCGGCCCTTGCCGTTGCCGACGGTGACCAGCGCAGTGAACGAGAACCGCCGACCCCCCTGGACCACCTTGGCCACCCGGTTGATGGCGATGACCCGCTCCTCGAACTCCGAATCGCGGACACGGCTGTCCATTCTCCTGCTGGTCACGGGATGCTCCTCAACTCTCTCTCAGAACTCGAGCCCGGCCTGGCGGGCCCCATCGGCGAGCGCCTTGACCCGACCGTGGAAGGCGAAACCGCCACGATCGAACACCACGGTCGACACCCCGGCATCGGCTGCCCGCCCGGCGATCAGCTTGCCCACCTCGGTGGCCGTCTCCAGGTTGAGGCTGCGCGCGGCGAGACCGCTCTCCCGGGAAGAAGCCGAGGCAATGGTGGCCCCGGTGTCGTCGTCGATCAGCTGGGCGTAGATGTAGCGGTTGGAGCGGAACACGGCGAGCCGGGGACGAGCCCCGGTGCCCCGCAAGGTCTTGCGCACCCGCAGGTGTCGCCTCCGCCTGGCGTCGGCACGTGAACCGCGCATCACCCACCCGCCTTGCCGGCCTTGCGGCGCACCCGCTCGTCGACGTAGCGGATGCCCTTGCCCTTGTACGGCTCGGGGGGGCGGATGCGACGGATGTCGGCCGCCGTCTGCCCCACCAGTTCCTTGTCGATCCCGGTGACGACGATCCTGGTCGGCTCGGGAACCTCGAAGTTGATTCCGTCGGGAGCCTCCACCGCCACCGGGTGGGAGAAGCCCACCTGGAGCTGGAGGCGGCGGCCTTGCAGGCTGGCGCGGTAGCCGACACCGACCGCCTGGAGCTCCTTGCGGTAGCCGTCCGAAACCCCGATGACCATGTTGGCCACCAACGCCCGGTACAGGCCGTGCAGAGCCCGCACCTCGGCCTCGTCGCCGTCACGTCTCAGGGTGATCACCCCGTCGTCGACCGAGACCGTGATGCGGCGGTCGATCGATCGCTGCAGCGATCCCCTCGGTCCCTTGACGGACACGTTGCGACCGTCGACGACGACGTCGACACCTGCCGGAACCGCGATAGGGCTGTTACCGATGCGGCTCATGGTTCACCACACCTCGCAGACGACTTCGCCACCGACGTTGCGGCGGCGCGCCTCACGGTCGGTGAGCAGTCCCTGCGACGTCGACAGGATGGCGACGCCGAGCCCGCCCTGCACCCGCGTTATCGATGCCGCCGCCCGGTACACCCGGTGCCCTGGTGAGGAGATGCGCTTGATCCCCTTGAGCACCCGCCCCCGGTCGTCGCCGTAGCGGAGCCGGATGGTGAGGGCGCGCCCCACTCCCGCCTCCTGCACCTTGAAGCTGTCGACATACCCCTCGGCGGCGAGGATCTCGGCGATGCCCTCCTTGATCTTGGAGGCGGGCATGCTGACCTCGGCGTGCAGTGCCTGGTTGGCGTTACGGATGCGGGTGAGCATGTCGGCGATGGGGTCGGTGTACATCACCAGGAGGCCTTCCTGACACCGGGCAGCTCGCCGTTGTGCGCCAGCTGGCGCAGCGCTATCCGCGACATGCCGAACTTGCGGAAGTAGGCCCGGGGACGACCGGAGACCCCGCAGCGGTTGCGGTAGCGGGTGGCGCTGGCATCGCGCGGCATCTTGGCCAGCGCCTGGTATGCCTCCCTCTTCTCCTCGTAGGACCGCTCCGGGTCCTTGATCACCAGGATCAGCTCGGCACGCCGCCCGGCGTAACGGTCGACCAGCTCCCGGCGCCGGTTGTTCTTGTTGATCATCGATTTCTTGGCCATCACACACCTGCCTGTTGCCGCCGGAACGGGAAGCCGAAGGCGTCGAGGAACGCCCGGCCCTGTTCATCGGTCCTTGCCGTGGTCACGAAGGTGATGTCCATGCCACGCACCTTGCCAACCTGGTCGTACTCGATCTCGGGGAAGATCAACTGCTCGGTGACCCCGAACGTGTAGTTGCCGGCGCCGTCGAACCCGGTGGGGCTGAGGCCCCGGAAGTCACGGATCCTGGGGATGGCCAATGTGACCAACCGGTCGAAGAACTCCCACATGCGATCGCCGCGTAGGGTGGCGGAGACCCCGATGGGCATCCCCTCGCGCAGCTTGAAGTTGGCGATCGACTTGCGGGCCCGGTTCACCCGGGGCTGCTGGCCGACGATGGCTCGCATGTCGGCGACGGCTCCATCGACCAGCTTGGCGTCGGCGGCGGCGTCGCCCAGACCCATGTTGACCACGATCTTGAGCAGCCGGGGGACCTCCATGACGTTGGCCAGCTCCAGCTGCTCCTGCAACTGGGCCCGGATCTCGTCGTGGTAGCGCTGCTTGAAGCGGGGGGTCACAGGTCACCCCCGCACTTGCGGCACACCCGACGTTTGGTGCCCTCCTCGTCGAAGCGGGCCCCGATCCTGGTGGGGCCGCAGTCGGGGCACACGATCATGACGTTGGAGGCGTCGATGGGCATGTCCTTGTCGATGATCCCTCCCTGCATGGTCTGGCCGGTGGGGCGCTGATGACGCTTGGCGGTGGCCACCCCCTCGACGATGATCTTGTTGCGCTGCTTGATGACGCGGGCGATGCGGCTCTCCGTGCCTTTGTCCTTGCCGGAGATGACCCGCACGGTGTCACCCACCTTGAGCTTCATCACAACACCTCCGGGGCGAGCGAGACGATGCGCATGAACTTCTTGTCGCGCAGCTCCCGACCCACCGGCCCGAAGATGCGGGTGCCCCGAGGCTGCTGCTGGTCATTGATGAGGACGCAGGCGTTGTCGTCGAAGCGGATGTAGCTGCCGTCCTGGCGGCGGATCTCCTTGCGGGTGCGCACCACCACCGCCTTGACCACTTCGCCCTTCTTCACCGTACCCCCCGGGGTGGCCTCCTTGACGGCGCCGACGATGACGTCCCCGACATGGGCGTAGCGGCGGCGCGACCCGCCGAGCACCCGGATGCACAGCACCTCGCGGGCTCCGGTGTTGTCCGCCACCCGCAGCCGGCTCTCGGTCTGGATCATCGGGCACGCTCCACGACCTCGGCCACCCGCCACCGCTTGGACTTGGACAGCGGCCGGGTCTCGACGATACGCACCGTGTCGCCCAGTCGAGCCTGGTTGGTCTCGTCGTGGGCGTGGAAGCGCTTGCGGGTGGGCATGGTCTTGCCGTACTTGGGGTGACGCTTCGAGGAGACGACCTCGACGGTGATCGTCTTGTCGCGGGCGTCGGAGATGACGGTCCCGGTGCGGATCTTGCGGCGTCCACGTTCGTCGGTCATGCCGAGCCCTCCTGCTGTCGGCGCCATTCCTCCAGCTGCATCTGGCGCATGACGGTGTTGATCCTGGCCACCTCGCGGCGCACCTGGCGCAGGCGCGCCGTGTTGTCCAGCTGGTTGGTCGCCATCTGGAAGCGCAGGTTGAACAGCTCCTCCTTGGACTCGTCCAGCTTGGCGGTGAGCTCGCGGTAGGTCTGGTTGCGGAGTTCGATGGCTTTCACAGCTCGTCCCTAAGCACGAACCGGGTCTTCACGGGGAGCTTGTGGGCGGCCAGCCGCATGGCCTCACGGGCCAGCTCCTCGGTGACCCCGGCCATCTCGAACATCACCCGGCCCGGCTTGATGACCGCCACCCAGTACTCCGGGTTGCCCTTGCCCGAGCCCATGCGTGTCTCCGCCGGCTTCTCGGTGATGGGCTTGTCAGGGAAGATGTTGATCCACACCTTGCCGCCTCGCTTGATAGCGCGGGTCATGGCGATACGGGCGGCCTCGATCTGGCGGGCGGTGATCCAACCCGCCTCCTGGGCCTGCAACCCGTAGTCGCCGAAGCTGACGGTGGCGCCGCCCTTGGCCATACCCTTCATCCGCCCCTTATGCGTCTTGCGATACTTGGTGCGCTTGGGCATCAGCATCTCAGCGCACCTCCCCGCCGTCGCCAGCGCCCTCAGGTGTGGAGGTCGAGGCGTCGTCCCCACCGCCGGAGGGCTCGGCAGCATCGGTGTCAGAGTCGGCCGAATCGTCCGATTCGGCCGAGTCGCCCGAATCGTCCGAGTCAGCGGAATCCCCCGAATCGTTCGAGTCAGCCGAGCCGGCAGAAACGTCGGCGTCGTCCGCGGCCGTAGCGTCACCAACGCCGGAGTCGGTGGATGCACTCGAACCGTCGGCTTCCACGGTGTCGGCGGCCTCAGCGACCGCACTATCGGCATCGTGGGCGCCCGTGGCGTCGGCACCCGCGGCGGCGGCGTCGACGGCGGCGAGCACCTCGTCGGCTGCGGTCTCGGCCTCGATGCTTGCAGCGATGGCCTCGTCCTCGGAGTCCGGCTCGGCGGAAGTGTCGGCGGGTCCCTGCGTCCCGGTTTCGGTTGTGTCAGGGGTCGCCACCGGGGCCAGGTCGTTCGAGCCTTTGACGGTGTCCGCTGTGTCGGGGATGCCTGGTCGGTCGGTTTCATCGGTGTCGGAGCGGGCGGCGTCGAATTCGGCGGCGGCGTCGCTGGTGGTGAGCCGGCGCCCCCCACCGGCCTCGATCAGCCGGCGACCGGGGCGCTTGCCGCCACCGGCCTCGATGACCCGCTTGCCTCCCCCGGCCTCGATGAGGCGGCGGCCACCGCCCTCACCGGCGGCGGTCTCGGCACGGGACTTGGCGGAGCGGCGGCGCTCGGCGGGTCCTCCGGCGGCGAGCCGGGCCTCGGCGGCGATCTTTTCC
>JACDBE010000091.1 GCA_013695075.1 Acidimicrobiia bacterium | reverse complement strand
GGGGGCAGGCCCCCCTCCCGGATCCTCCCCCGAAGACGCGGCCTTGGGCACGGGAAGTTGTCGGGCCGGCAAAGCCGGCCCTCGGGCGCGCACTTTCCCCGCGTCGAGATGTCAGGAGGATGCCATGAGAACAGGCTCGAGGGCCGTCTTGGTGGGATGGGGGTGGTGGCATAATGCCGGGTTCCCGCTTCGGAGGCTCCTGCCAATGCCGTCTTCTCGTGCCATCCAGGCAACCGGTCTGGTCAAGCGCTACGGCGACAAGACCGCCCTGGCCGGGATCGACATCGACGTCGAGACCGGGACCGTCACCGCCGTGCTCGGCCCCAACGGGGCCGGCAAGACGACGGCGGTCCGCATCCTCACCACGCTCACCGAGGCCGATGAGGGCACCGCCATAGTGGCTGGCTTCGATGTACGCCGCGACCCCATGGAGGTGAGGAGCCGCATCGGGCTGGCCGCCCAGGACGCCACCGTCGACCCGCTGCTCACCGGTCGGGAGAACCTGGTGATGCTAGGCGAGCTGCACCACCTCGACCGCAAGACCGCCACCAGGCGCGCCGGGGAGCTGCTCACCCGGTTCTCGCTCGACGACGCCGCCGACCGGGTGGTCAGCGGCTACTCGGGGGGCATGCGCCGCCGGCTCGACCTGGGAGCCACCCTGGTGGCCAACCCGGAGGTGCTCTTCCTCGACGAACCCACCACCGGGCTCGACCCGCGGGCGCGCCGCGAGCTGTGGGAGACGCTGGACACTTTGGTTGGCCAGGGCACCACGGTGCTGCTCACCACCCAGTACCTCGACGAGGCGGAGCGGCTCGCCGACGACATCGTGGTCATCGACCACGGGCGCATCATCGCCCGGGGCAATTCGGCCTCGCTGAAGCGCCAGGTGGGCGGCGAGCAGATCCAGGTGGTGGTCACCGACCGCGCCGACCTGGCGGCGGCGGCCACCGCCCTCGAGGCCGCCACCGGCCACGAACCCACCCGCAACGAGGGCGCTCGCCAGGCCACGGCGTCCACCAGCGACGGAGTGGCGGCGCTGAGCGTCCTCGCCGCCACGTTGCGCGACGCCGGCATCGCCGTAGACGATCTGGGGCTCCATCAGCCCACCCTTGACGAGGTCTTCCTCACCCTCACCGGCGCTCCACCGGAACACGAGGATGAGGAAGCCGGCGGGATGCCGGCACGTAAACGGGAGGTGCGCTCGTGACCGCAGCCAGCCACACCGAAGCCGCCATCCTTCCACCCCACGAACCGCAGACGGTCAGCCGCGGGTTGTGGCACGACACCTGGATCATCGCCAAACGGGGCCTGGTCCACATGAAGCGCCAGCCCGAGGCGCTGAGCGACGCCACCATCCAACCGGTGATGTTCGTGCTGCTGTTCGCCTACATCTTCGGTGGTGCCATCGCCGTCCCCGAGGGGGGCAGCTACCGGGAGTTCCTCATGGGTGGGATCATGGCGCAGACGGTGGTCTTCACCGCCTTCGGTGTCGCCATGGGGCTGGCCAACGACCGCAAGAACCAGGCGATCGACCGTTTCCGTTCCCTGCCCATCGCCCGGGGGGCGGTGCTCGGCGGCCACGCCATCGCCAACCTCATCAAGTCGTTCCTGCCCATCGCCCTGATGTCGCTGTGCGGGCTGATCATCGGTTGGAGGATCCGCAGCGGTTGGGTGGATGCCGTCGCCGGCTACGCCCTCATGGTTGCCTTTGCCTTCGCCATGATCTGGCTGGGGATCCTGGTGGGGAGCCTCATCGCCACCCCGGAGGGGGTGATGGGCATCGGGTTCGCCACCCTGTTCCCCATCACGTTCATCGCCAGCACCTTTGTGCCCGTCGACGGGATGCCGGCGCTGCTGCGCACGGTCGCCACCTGGAACCCGGTGACCACCCTGTCGGATGCCTTACGGCTCCAGTTCGGCAACCCGACTTCGCCGCTGGGCGCCGATGCCTCCTGGCCGCAGGCGCACCCGTTCGCCTACACCATCATCTGGGTGATCGTGCTGGTGCTGGTGCTGGCCCCGATATCGGTGCGCGCCTACCAGCGGTCGATCACCGACTGAATTGGGTCGAATGACGGATAGCCAAGGCTCGTCTCATCTGTTCCTCCCTAGGCCGCACCGTCTTCTTCTATGAGGCAGCCGGCGCAGCAGCAGGTGGTAGACGACGAAGGTGATGGTGATGGCCACCACTCCGGTGAGCCGGAGCACGCGCTGCGTGGTCGATGGTCGGGTCACTCCGGCGGCCAGCATGCCGGTGGTGATCGCCACGATGATGTTGGACTGGTTGGTGAAGAAGGCGAAGACGTTGAGTGCCCGTTTCGTCGGCGTGTCGAAGACCCCGGCGGTGTTGTCCATGGCGACCTGCACCCGGATGACGATGCCGACGATCACCACCAGAGCCGTCACCGCAAACCACAACCGGGCCCGGGTGTCGACCGCCATGACCGGCGATGCTACGTGGGCCGATGGAACCGGAACGCAACGTCCCGATACCGCGGCGGGGCCGGTAGCGTCGTCCCGGTGACCCAGGAAGCCCCCGCAACCGTCTGCTACCGCCACCCCGACCGGGCGACCCGCCTGAGCTGTGCCGGCTGCGGGCGGCCCATCTGTGTGGACTGCTCCATCGACGCCGCCGTCGGTCAGAAG
>JACDBE010000060.1 GCA_013695075.1 Acidimicrobiia bacterium | reverse complement strand
GGACCGGAACGCGCCGCCAGCGGCGCGTTCCGGTCCTAAGAATGCCGACCTGCTCAGAACACCTCGGGGCACCACGGGGCGGCGGCGGTACGGAAGAGGCGGTCGAGGTGGGCCACGGCCGGTCGGGCTCCGGCAATGAGCCCGGCCCGTTGCAGGGTGACGGCGCTGCGCCCGCCGAGGTACAGCGCCCCCAGCTCGCGGATGTCCATCGTCACCGCCGGCTCGTCGGTGGTGGGCGAGCAGGTTGCCGCACCGTCGGTGATGTCCAGGCGGTAGGAGCCGCTGTTGCCGGGACGCGTAGGGTCGGTGGTCCCCATCACGATGGAGCCGTCGGTTTCGTAGCCGCGGGCGCTGAGGGCAGACGGCACATCCATGATCCTGATCCACAGCGTGTCGGAAACCTCCCGCACCAGCTGCCGCCGGTCGGCAACCTCCCACACCAGGGGATCGTCGACCGGTTGGTTCCACATCTTGACGTTGGGGAACAGGTCGATGTGGGCCACGAACCACACCAGCGCCCGGCGCACCGGGGTGTCGGCGGCAAGGAGCTGCTCCACGCTGACGGTACCCTCGGGGACCCGCTCCCACTCCTGCTTCTGGCGGTAGGTGATGTAGCCGACCCCCTCCCCGGAGCGGGTGGCGACCGCATGGCGCAGCGCCGATTTGCCCTCGCGCCGGTGGGGCCGGTCGCGCAGCATTTCGTGCTCCCAACGGGCGGGGGTGCGTTGCAGCATCCCCGGCCGCCCTGCCACCCGGTCGTAGATGGCGGGGAGCACGTCGATGGCGGCGCCGCTGTCGATGATCTCGATGGCGATGTCCGGCGGCGGAGGGATCACCACCTGGGATCCGGGCAGGGTGTAGTCGACGCCGTCGGTGGCGCATCCATACCCGAACCTGCCGTAGATCGCAGCCTCCGAAGCCCACAGACCGGCGATGGGGTCGCCCCGGGCGGCAACGGTGTCGAGATGGTCCGCCATCATCGACCGCAACACCCCGCGGCGGCGGTGGCTGGCAGCGACGGTGATGATGGTGGTGCCGGCCATGGGGAGACGGGCGCCGCCGGGGACCATGACGTGGAGGTCGTACTCGCCCAGGGTGCCCACCATCCGATCGCCGTCGAATGCGATGGCGGTGCGCTCGGCGGGGAGCAGCGCCCACAGCGAGGACCCGTCCGGATCGTCGTCGTCGGGGTCGAAGCCGAACCCGCGCGCCAGGGCGCCGAACACGGCGGGCAACTCGTCGGTTGTGGCGGGGCGGACAGCGATGCTCACCCCAGCACGCTATCAGCGTTCGTCGAGCTCCCTCACCGCACGCTTCAAGGCCACCGCCCGGTAGCTCTCCTCGATCCAGTCGATGAGCAGATCGTCGGGGGCCTCGGGATGACCCACGGGGACGTCGACCCAGCCGGCCCGACCCAGCCCGTAACCCGTGGGCGACGCCCCGGGGATGGTCAGGGCGTGCTGGGCCGATTCGGGGAGCTTGACCGAGATACCCGGCTCTTCGGCCGTACCGAAGAACACGAAGATCTTCTTGCCAACCTTGGCCACGTGGTCGTCCTCTCCCCACGGGCTGTCGGCGAACGCCCCGGGTAACCCAAGGGCGAACGACTCCAGAGCGGCCAGTCGGGTACCGCCGAGGCGAGCCATGGTGGGCAGTCAACCACACCCGGCGGCGCGGCTAGGTTTCGCACCGAGGAGGTGGCATGTCCCAGGTCCGTATCGCCGTTCAGCTTCAGCCGCAGCACGCCGAGTACGGCGCCATCCGTGACGCCGTTGCCGAGGCGGAGGCCATGGGGGTAGACATCGCCTACAACTGGGACCACTTCTTCCCGCTCAACGGCGACCCCGATGGCAAGCACTTCGAGTGCTGGACGATGCTGGGTGCCTGGGCGGAGCAGACCAGTCGCATCCAGATCGGGGCGCTGGTCGCCTGCAACTCGTACCGCAACCCCCAGCTGCTGGCCGACATGGCGCGCACCGTCGACCACATCTCCGGGGGCCGGCTGATCCTGGGGTTGGGAGCGGGCTGGTTCGAGAAGGACTACGACGAGTACGGCTACGACTTCGCGACGGCGGGCACCAGGCTCGCCCACCTGGCGGAGGCGCTCCCCGCCATCGAGGCGCGCCTGGCCCGGCTCAACCCGGCACCCACCCGAGCCATCCCGCTGCTGATCGGCGGCGGCGGGGAGCGCAAGACGCTGCGGCTGGTGGCCCGCCACGCCAACACCTGGCACGCCTTTGGCAATGCCGCCACCCTGGCCCACAAGTCGGCGGTGCTCGATCGGTGGTGCGCCGAGGTGGACCGCTCCCCTGACGAGATCGAGCGATCCACCGGGGTGCGGGCCACCGCCCCCCCGGAGAGCGCCGACGCCATCTACGACCTGGGTTTTCGCCAGTTCACCGTCGGGCTCAGCGGCCCCGAGTACAACATGGCGGCTGTCTCGGATTGGCTGGCGTGGCGCGACGAGAAGAACCGGGGGTGAGCGGATCCAGCCAGGTGACGTCAAGTGATGTGACGGCGGCGGCCGGTCGCATCGCCCCCCACGTGATCCGTACCCCGGTGCTCCGCCACGACGTGCTCGACGACTGGGCCGGTTGCCGGGTGGTGGCCAAGGCCGAGCACCTGCAAGGCGCTGGCGCCTTCAAGCTGCGCGGCGCCACCAACGCCGTGCTCCTCCTCGACGAGGTCACGGCGGCCCGGGGCGTGGCTGCGCACTCCTCGGGAAACCATGGGGCGGCGCTGGCTTTGGCGGGATCACGGCGGGGAGTCCCGGTGACGGTGGTGATGCCGGCCGACGCCCCCGAGGTGAAGAAGCGGGCGGTGGCCGGCTACGGCGCCACCATCATGGAGTGCGCCCCATGGCTGGCGGCGCGGGAGAGCACCCTGGCGGAGGTCGTTGCCACCACCGGCGCCACCGAGATCCACCCTTACGACAACCCGGACGTGATTGCCGGCGCCGGTACCGCCGCCCTCGAGCTGGTGGACCAGGCACCCGACCTCGATGTGGTCATGGCCCCGGTTGGTGGAGGCGGGTTGATCTCGGGCACGTCGCTGGCCAGCCACGGGATCGACCATCGCATCCGGGTGATCGGTGCCGAACCGGAGCGCGCCGACGACGCCGCCCGGTCCCTGGCGGCCGGCACCCTGATCCCGCAGACCGCCCCCGACACCATGGCCGACGGGCTACGCACGGCGCTGTCGGCGCGCACGTTCTCGATCATCTCGGCGCACGTGGAGCGCATCATCACCATCTCCGAGGACGAGATCGTGGCCGCCCTGAGGCTGTGCTGGGACGAGCTGGGCTGGCGGATCGAGCCCAGCGCGGCGGTGGCGATCGCCGCCCTGCGCCACCCCGGGGTGGGCGGTGACGTCGGGGTGATCCTCACCGGCGGCAACGTGCCACGGGACGGCAGGTGGTAGGCATCGGGGCTGCACCGGCGGCCACTACTCCAGCGGGGTGTACCCCTCGAGGAAGCTGTAGCGTCGACCCGCGAGCCGACCCAATCCACCAGCTCATCGGTCCATGGTGTGTCGTGCCTGGTCTTGTGCGGCGCGGTGTACACCAGGGTCGAGCAATCCTCCAGATACCGCTCGTCGACATCCACTCCCAGAGCGGCGCAGACCTCGACCAGCTTGTCCTCGATTCCCCCGACAAGTTCCTCGTGACGCCCTCAGCGCTCGCCACCCGGACGGCGGTAGTCGGTGAGGTAGGAGGGAGGGTCGATGCCGGCGCCGAGGCGGGGATCGGCGA
>JACDBE010000032.1 GCA_013695075.1 Acidimicrobiia bacterium | reverse complement strand
GCGGCATGTGGATGCGCCAAGGCCAACGGCTAAAAGGTACCCCGGGGATAACAGGCTAATCCCGCCCAAGAGTCCATATCGACGGCGGGGGTTGGCACCTCGATGTCGGCTCGTCTCATCCTGGGGCTGAAGCAGGTCCCAAGGGTCGGGCTGTTCGCCCGTTAAAGAGGCACGCGAGCTGGGTTTAGAACG
Organism: Acidimicrobiia bacterium; assembly: GCA_013695075.1. Taxonomy (GTDB): domain Bacteria; phylum Actinomycetota; class Acidimicrobiia; order Spongiisociales; family UBA5794; genus JACDBE01. The sequence continues at coordinate 22,982 of JACDBE010000032.1, read as the reverse complement.
TCGTGAGACAGTTCGGTCCCTATCCGTCGCGGGCGCAGGAGATTTGAGGAGATCTGTCCCTAGTACGAGAGGACCGGGATGGACGGACCTCTGGTGTGTCAGTTGTCTTGCCAAGGGCACGGCTGATTTGCCACGTCCGGAACGGATAAGCGCTGAAGGCATCTAAGCGCGAAGCCGACTCCAAGATGAGATCTCCCACCGGATCAACCGGGTAAGACCCCTGGTTAGAACACCAGGTTGATAGGCCAGAAGTGGAAGCGCAGTAATGCGTGGAGCTGACTGGTACTAATACGTCGAGGGCTTGGGTTTGAATACCTACGACTCTCTCGTGCTCGCTATGGAGGGCTCAAGGGCTCTCGGCTCGTTTCGGTGGCCATGGCGGCAGGGTTCCACCTGTTCCCATTCCGAACACAGAAGTTAAGCCTGCCAGCGCCGATGGTACTTGGGCCGTAGGGCCCCGGGAGAGTAGGTCGCCGCCGAACATCACCCAGACGAGGGGCCGTTTTCACCAGCGGCCCCTCGTCTGCGTCAGCGGTCGGCGATAATGCCGGGACCCACAGGAGCGCAACATGACCGATCAGCCCAACAGATCGAGCGCCGGTGGCGGCCGAAGACGCAGCCCCGGCGGCTCGAGTCGAGGCGACTCCGCCAAGGGCAAGCCTGCCGGCAGCGGGGAACGCCGACGGGGCGGGGGCATTCCCTCAGCCGGGGGACGAGACTCCGCCAGCCGTTCCCGCAACTCCGGCGATGACCGAAGGGATGACCGAAAGGGGGGGCAACGGTCCGGGCGCTCCGAGCAGTCCGGCGGTGGTCCCGGGTTGCGCCGCTCCGACGGTGCTGGCGGCGGTGCTCCGGATGCGGCCAGACGCCGGCGCGACCTCAGCGGTGCCGCCGTCAACCTGCCCAACTGGGTCATCGAGGATCTCGCCAGGGTCACCCCTCCCCAGCGGGTACCGGCCGCCCTCGAGGCGTTGGGTGAGGCATCGGACGCACTGGAGAAGGGAGCCTTCAAGCGGGCGGTCCGTCACGCCGCCCAGGCCAAGGAGCTTGCTCCCCGTGACGCAACCGTGCGGGAGACGTTGGGAGTGGATGCGTACCGCGCCGGAGACTGGCACACGGCGCTCACCGAGTTGCGCGCCTACCGGCGCCTTGCCGGCGAAACCACCCACCTGCCGGTGGAGATGGACACGCTGCGGGCGCTGGGTCGCCACCGCGACGTGGATGCCGCCTGGGAGACGCTGCAACAGCGCGGGGGTAAGCCGGCCGTGCTCAAGGAGGGTCGGGTGGTCTACGCCTCGCACCTGATCGACCGGGGCGATCTCGACGGAGCCTGGGCACTGGTGGCACCCCGCTCGCTGGGGGGCAAGCCCTTCGAGGAGGACCTGAGGGTGTGGTACGTGGCTGCCCGCGTCGCCGCCCTGCGCGGCGACACCGCCCGCGCCAGCGAGATCCGTTCGGCGATCCTGTCCAACGACGCCGCCTTTCCGGGGATCGACGAGCTGGAGGCACTCATCGCCAGGGGGTGACGCGTTCTTGTCACACCCCGCAGATAGGTTGTCGAGCAGTCCCCGCACCTCCCCACCGACAGGGAGATGCACATGCCGCGGACCAAACAACGACCCGATCCGACCACGACAGACGACGCCAGCCCCGGCGCTGGGAGCGGCGGTGAACCTTCGTCGCCGCCTGGAACCTCGACCAACCCGGCGGCCGATCCCGAGCCGCAGGAAGGGACCGGCGGCGACAACAAGCAGACGGACCCGGTGGACATCAACCTGGTCGTCATCGCCGGCCGCCTCTCCGCCGACCCCGAGTCCCGCACCCTGGAGTCCGGAACCACCCTGGTTCGGTTCCTGGTCACCGTCCGGCTGAGCCAACCGCGGCGGCGGGTGGACGTCATCCCGGTCACCATGTGGGAACCGCCAGACGACCTCATCGCCGACCCTCCGCTGCGGGGAGATCGTGTCTGGTTCACCGGCAACATCCGGCGACGGTTCTGGGAGGGGCCCGAGGGGCGGCGCAGCCGGCTGGAGGTGGTTGCCCACCATTTCCAACGCGGCGACGGTCCCGACGCCACTGGCAGCGGCGGTGGCGTCGACGACGAGACCGGCGGCGACGGGGGTGGGCCGGCGTGATCCGTACCACGACAGCGAGAAGCGAGGTCGCCGTGCCCAGCTAGATTCGCGCCGTGGCCAGGGTCACCGTCGCCGCCGGATCGCAACTCGCCGCCGACGCCGGGGCCGCCATCGCCGATGCCGGCGGCAACGCCATCGACGCCGCCGTCGCCTCGGTGCTCACCACGCTGTGTACCGACCCCGGCATCGTCGCCCCGGGGGCCTGCGGCTTCGTCGCCGTGCATCCGGCGGGTGGGGAGGCGCTGCTGATCGACGGATACGCCGAGATGCCCGGTCGGAGCGCACCGGCCGGGGCCTTCGGATCGGGCCGGCCGGTACGGCTGGCCTATGGGGGCGGTGTCGACACCGTCGTCGGCTACGGGTCGGCGGCGGTCCCGGGGATCTACGCCGCCCTCGAGGAGGCGTGGCGTCGGCATGGCCGGCTGCCGTGGGCGACCCTGTTCGAGCCCGCCATCGCCGCCGTCGAGGCGGGGTTCCCGCTGTCGGAACCGGCAGCGGAGTACCTCCACCATGCCCACGAGGCGGTCTTCGGTTGGCAAGCCGAATCGTGGACGGTGCTCCACAACGCCGACGGGACCCCGTTACAGGCCGGAGCCATGGTCACCGTGCCCCATCTGGCGGACACGTTGCGGCTTCTCGCCGACCACGGCGCGGATGCGCTCTACCGGGGGGACCTGGGAGCCGCCATCGCCGATGCCGTCGCCGCCGATGGGGGACTGCTGGGCCGCGACGACCTGGCGGCATACCGTGCCGAGCGACGCCGACCGGTCCGCTTCCGGCTGGGGTCATGGGAAGTCGACACCAACCCGGCCCCGGCCGTGGGAGGATCCACGATGGCGGCGGTGGCCATGCTGGCCCTCTCCGCCGGATGGTCGGGATGGAGCGCCGCCGATGTCCTCACCCTGGTGCGGTCACAGCGCGCCGTGCTCGACTACCGGCGGCGGCGGCTCAGTGCCCCAGACGAGATCACCCCCAACATCGCCGAGCTGCTCGACGCCGCCCGTCTCGGCGACCTTGGCCGGGTGGTGTCGTCATCGTCCACCTCTCACTGCTCCACCGCCGACACCGACGGCAACGTCTGCGCCGTCACCGTCTCCGCCGGTTACGGCTCGGGAGCGATGCCTCCCGGCACCGGGTTCTGGCTCAACAACTCGCTGGGCGAGCTCGAGCTCCACCCCTCGGGATATCACGGCCTCGCCCCCGGCACCCGGCTGGTCTCCAACATGGCGCCGACGACGGCCCGCCGCCCCGGCACGGCCCTGGCCATCGGCTCGGCGGGAGCAGACCGGATCACCACCACGCTCAGTGCCATCCTGCTCAACTTCCTGGTGCTCGATCTGCCGCTGCAGGCGGCGTTGCACCACCCACGGCTACACGTGGAGGTATTCGAGGGCACCGAAGTCATCGCCCACGAACCGGGAACCCCGGTCCAGCCCGTCGACGGGCTCGGGTTGCGCCCCTTCGCCCCGATGTCGATGTACTTCGGTGGCGCCCAGGCGGCGCTCACCGCCGGTGCCGACGGCCTGCTCGGTGTGGCCGACCCTCGTCGTAACGGCGGGGTGGCCACCGGCGGCTGAGCTGGCCCCTTCAACCGGCGGCCTCGACGGGCGCCGACCCCGGCCGGTTCAGTACAACGGGCTTGGCCAGGTGGGCCGATCCCCCCGCGCTGGAACGCGGGCGCGGGTGGTCCCATGATCGGCGACGAGGGCCACCACGAGGGCCGACGTCTCCATCAGCGCCCGGCGCGCTCGGATCAATAGGTCGGCCAAGGCCAGGCGGGACGATCCTCGGGCGGCTGCGGGTGGATGCCGGCGGCGAGCAGCGCCTCGGTCCGGGCGGCCAACGCGGCGGCGGCTTCCTTGCCCAGGTCCTCGGTCAGCTCGGTGGCCCAGCCCTTTTCCAGGGCGCTCACCAGCCTTCCCACACCCGCCCGCTGTTCACCGGGCACCCGACGTCCGGCAAACGACCACAGCACGGTGCGCAGCTTGCCCTCGGGATGGAGGGTTAAGCCATGGTCGATCCCCACCACACCGGAGCCGTTGGACATCCGCAGGATGTGGCCCACCTTCCGGTCGGCGTTGTTGGTCACCACATCGAGCACGGCCAGCGGCCACAGCGACGCATCAGCCCGCCGGATCAAGGGGACAGGGTCGAAGTCGTCGTCGATGTCCACCCAGCGCTGCACCGCCCCGGACCCGTACATCCCGTCACCGAGCACGGTCTCGGGTACTGCATCTGGGGCGACCACGGTGGCAATGCGGTAGGTCCACACTTCGCGCATGGCAAGCGACTCGGCGGGGAAGTCCCACAAGGGCCGCACCCCTCTGGTCGGTTTGTAGACGACCCGGTCGCCGTCGGCCGTTGTCCCCAGCAGGGTGACGTTCGACGCCGCCAGGTACCGCCCCTCGACGGCGGTGACCACCGGGCGCCATGCCGACATCGTTCAGGGGCGGTGATTGCGCAGGTCGCCGTTGGACAGCGGGCACACGTGGCCCTCGGCGTCCATGGCGAGCCCGCAGCGAGGGCAGCGAGGCCGGCCCGCCATCACCGCCGCCACCGCCGCCCGAGCCGCCGCCCCCAGCTGGGCGACCGTCAGCCGGTGGGTGACCGGGGGAGCATCTTCGTCGGTCGGCACCAGGGTCATGACCACCGTCTCGTCGTGCTCGTCGTACGTCAGGGTGAAATCGGCCACGCGGAACGCCACCGCATCGGGTGCCAGCAGGTCGCCGACCTGGAGCTCCTCACCGGCCAGCTCTTGGTTCAGATCGGCCAGAATCTGCCCGCCATCCACGGCGAAGGCGGCGACCTGGCCCTTCTCCAGCAGGTACCAGGATCGGGACCCAGCATCGTCCACCTGCAGGTAGAAGGTGCGGTCACCCGGTTCGCCGACGAAGCCGGGGATGAAGCTGTCCACCGAGTGGCGCTCGGTCATGTCACCGTGATCCGTTGGTTGACGACCGGTACCAGCACCGATCCCTTGGTGAGGACGATCTCGCTGAGAGCGGTGGGAGCGACGTGGAGCCGATGCAACAGGTCGAGAGGCATTCCGAGATAGTGGCACACCAGGCAGCGGATGACGTCGGCATGGGTCACCAGGATCACGGTGCCGTCGATGCGGCCGGCCATCGCCTCGGTGGCGGACACCGAACGCTGCCGCACCTCCTCCAGGCTCTCCCCGGCGGGGAAGCGGAACCGGCTTGGTGCTGCCATCAGTTCCCGCCATGCCGCCAGCCGCCGCAGTTCACTGAGGCGCCTCCCCGACCACGACCCGTAGTCGACCTCGGCGAACGCCTTGTGCTGCTTGGGGGTGAGACGGTGGGGGCGGCTGATGGCCGCCGCCGTCTCCCGGCAGCGTTCCACCGGGGAGGTGATGATCTCCACGGGTTTGGTTCCGGCGAGGGCCCCGGCGGCGGCTTCGGCCGCCTCCCGACCCGCCTTCGACAGCGGGATCCCACCCAACCTGCCGGTCAGCTTGGTGCCGGTCTCGGCGGTCTCGGCATGGCGCACCAACAGGAGTCGCATGGCAGCGAGCCTAATGGAGCCGTCCCTGGCGACCGCTCGCCGCTGGCGCCGCCCTGGACCCCACCCCGCCACCGGCAACCGGGACGCCCCGGCGGTGGTGGACTGGTTAACCCGGACGCCGGTCCGGAAGGCGTCAATCCGAGGCGACGGCCGTCCTGCCTTCGAACGCCCGGCGCAGTTCGGCGACGTCCAGCTTGCCCATCTCGAGCATCGCTTCCATCGCCCGCCGCGCCGCTTCGGTGTCCGGATCCTCGATCATCTCGTTCAGCGCCTTGGGCACGATCTGCCACGACAGGCCGTAGCGGTCCTTGAGCCAGCCGCAGGGACCGGGTGTGTCACCGTCCGCGGTCAGCGTATCCCACAGCCGGTCGACCTCGACCTGGTCCTCGCACTCGATGACGAACGAGACCGACTCGTCGAAGGTGAAGTCGGGTCCACCGTTCAGGCCTTGGAACTGCTGGCCGGCGACGGTGAAGTCGACCACCAGCACCATGCCGGCCGGCCCGCTCGGAGTCTCCGCCGGGGAGCGCCAGACCTTGTCGACCTGGCTGTGCGGCAGCAACGTGACATAGAAGTTGGCGGCCTCCTCTGCGTTGCCGTCGAACCAGAGACAGGGGTAAACCTTCGGTCTCGCCATCCCGTCCTCCTTCGTTCTCGGTTCCTGATCAGACGATGCTCCGTGGCCAAACTCATCGGTCACGACATCGGGTGGGTCCAGTCCCTGTCGGCCCACCTCCGGGTGGCCCGTGGTGGCGCCCTACCCGTAGGCTCTGGCACCCCCACCGAGGAGCCGCCCCCGCCATGTCGATCGTCGCCTTGATCCTGATCATCGTCGTCGCCCTGCTCCACGGCTACTTCATGCTGCTGGAGATGGCGCTGTGGACCCGTCCGGTGGGGTTGCAGGTGTTTCACCAGACCCGGGAACGGGCTGAGCAGACCCAGGTGCTGGCCGCCAACCAGGGTCTCTACAACGGATTCATCGCCGTGGGCCTGGTGTTTGCGGTGATCACCGAGCAGCGTGACGTGGTGCTGCTGTTCCTCGGTTTCGTGGTGATCGCCGGGATCTACGGGGGCCTCACCGTGAACCAGCGCATCGCGTTGGTGCAGGCGGTGCCGGCGGTGCTCGCCATCCTCGCCGTGCTCTTCACCTGACCGGGGGCGGCGCTGGCGGGTACGATCCGATGGGCGCCGCCCCGGCGACAGCCGCCCTCACCCCCGAAGAACGCAACGAAACCCCGAGCTCACCGGCGACGTGCTGGCGGCGATACCGGCGTTGGCCACCGAGATGCACATGACGATGATCGTGGTCACCCACGAGATGGGGTTCGCCCGCGAGGTCGCCGACCGGATGGCTTCTTTCCACGGCGGGATCATCCTCGAGCAGGGAACTCCGGCGGAGATCTTCGGGCACCCCCGGTTCCCCGAGACCAGGAAGTTCCTCGACACCGTGCTGTGATCCAGTGACCGGTGACCCGTGGGTCGGTACGATGGCCCCATGGATGCCGGCCAGTTCCTCCGGCTCGCCGTCGACCCGGTCCGGCTCGCCGTCCTCGGCAGGTCGGTGGTGGCCGCCGTGGATGTCGCCGCCGCCGCCGTCGAGTTGCGGGTCCCCGAACGGGACGTGGTGGCGGCGCTGGGCAAGCTGCGCGCCGTGGGGCTGATCGGCGACGACCTCCGCCTCGACCGGGAGGCCCTCCGCAAGGTAGCCGCCTCGCTGCCGCGGCTGGCGCCCATCGACCCCGACCTCATCGGCGAGGGTTGGACCGCCGAGGAGGCCGACGTGCTCGGCCGGTTCTTCTCGGGGGGTCGGCTCACCTCGATCCCGGCGGCGCATGGCAAGCGTCTCGTGGTGCTGGAGCGCCTCGCCCAGGAGTTCGCCCCCGGTTTGCGCTACAGCGAGCCCGAGGTCAACTTCGCCCTGCAGATGTACCACCCGGACTACGCCAGCCTGCGCCGCTACCTGGTCGACGAGGGGTTCCTCACCCGTGCCGACGGGGTGTACTGGCGCACCGGGGGGCGCGACCCGACCACATTGCCCGGCCCCGCCCGATGACGCCGACGGCGCCGCCGTCACCGCGGCGCCCCCTCACCCGGCCGGTGTGGATCGTGGGCCACCTGCTGGCGCTGAGCGCCGTCATCGGATTCATCCTCCTCGGCCAATGGCAGCTCCGCCGGCACCAGGAACGCAGCCTCCTCGACGACCGGATCACGGCGCGGGTCGCCGAACAACCCCGCTCGCTGGACGAACTGGTCGCCGTGTTGGGCACCGACGGCGCCGCCCTCGACCTGCGACCGGCCACCGCCACCGGCACCTACCGCCCCCAAGACGAGGTCATCCTGCAAGCCCGCACCCTCAACGGCAGGTCGGGCAACGAGGTGCTCACCCCGCTCGACCTCGGCGACGGATCGGCGGTGCTGGTCGACCGGGGCTGGGTGCCACTCGACGTTGTCGGGCCCCCGGTCGAGGGCGCCGAGGTCCCCTCCGGCCCGGTCACAGTCTCCGGCTACCTCCGCCCCACCCAGACCAGGAGCGGTTTCGGCCCGGTTGATCCGCCCACCGGGGTGCTCGAGCGGGTGATCCGAGTCGATCTCGACCGGCTCCAACAGCAGATCGACCTCGACCTGGGCGAGGTGTACCTGGTGCTCGCCGAACAGTCACCCGACCAGCCCGGCGACTTCCCCATCGCCCTGCCTGCCCCACAACCGGGAGGGGGCCCACCCCACCTCAGCTACGCCGTGCAGTGGTTCGCCTTCGCCGGAGTGGTGTTGGTGGGCTACCCCATCCTGCTGCGGCGCAGCGCGGGCAAACGCCCGGCCGATGGCGGCACCGACTCGGGTAGGTTGCCCCAATGACCGACAAGATCTACTCCACGAACGCCTACGCCCGGGAGATGCCGGCCACGGTCACCGGCGTCGATGCCGACGACGGCCGCCTCCTGCTCGACGCCACCGTGTTCTATCCCGGCGGCGGAGGCCAACCGCACGACACCGGCGCCCTATGGATCGGCGACGACCGCCTAGCGGTGACCCGGGTCACCGCCGACAGCGACGGGGTGTGGCATTGGGTGGACGGCTCCCTCCCCGCGGTGGGGACGTCACTGCGCGGCGCCATCGACTGGGAGCGCCGCTACCGGCTGATGCAGACCCACACCGCCATGCACGCCCTGTGCGGGGTGGTGTGGAACCGCTACCAGAGCCCGGTCACCGGTGGCGACATGAAGCCGGGGGAGGGGAGGCTCGACTTCGAGCTGCCCCAGTGGGACCCCGAGGACAAGGAGCCGCTGCAGCGGGAACTCAACGAGCACATCGCCCGGTCGCTGCCCGTCGAGGTCTCGTTCCTGCCCAGGGGGGAGGCCGATCGAGACCCCAGCCTGATCCGTACCAAAGTCAGCCTGCTGCCGCCCGGTCTGCGTCAGGTGCGGGTGATCGACATCGTCGGGCTCGACCGTCAGGCCGACGGCGGCACCCACGTCTCGTCCACAGGCGAGGTGGGCACGGTCACCGTCGCCAAGATCGAGTCCAAGGGCAGGGGCTTCCGCCGCATCCGGCTCGTCATCGGCTGAGCCGGGCTGGTCGCTGACGAACGATCGTTCGTTCGTTAGCATGGGGGAGAGAGGAGCAGTGATGGATCAGACCGAACGGTTCCAGGCGATCGTCGACGCCGAGGAAAAGATCGAGCCCACCGACTGGATGCCGGAGGAGTACCGCAAGTCGCTCATCCGCCAGATCGCCCAACACGCCCACTCCGAGATCATCGGGATGCAGCCCGAGGGCAACTGGATCTCACGGGCGCCCACGCTGAAACGCAAGGCGATCCTCATGGCCAAGGTCCAGGACGAGGCCGGCCATGGCCTCTATCTGTATTCCGCCGCCGAGACCCTGGGGATCAGCCGCGACGAGATGCTGCGGCTGCTGCATACCGGCCGGCACAAGTACTCGTCGATCTTCAACTACCCGACGCTGTCGTGGGCCGATATGGGTGCCATCGGCTGGTTGGTGGACGGGGCCGCCATCACCAACCAGGTGATGTTGACCCGCTCCTCGTACGGGCCGTACGCCCGGGCGATGGTGCGCATCTGCAAGGAGGAGTCGTTCCACCAGCGGCAGGGTTACGAGATCATGCTCACCCTGTGCCGGGGCAGCGCCGAGCAGCGGGCGATGGCTCAGGACGCCCTCGACCGCTGGTGGTGGCCGTCGCTGATGATGTTCGGCCCCCACGACACCGCATCGACCCACACCGAGCAGTCGATGGCGTGGAAGATCAAGCGGATCAGCAACGACGAGCTACGCCAGCAGTTCGTCGACATGACCGTCCCTCAGGCGGATTACCTGGGGTTGACCATGCCCGACCCCGACATGCGCTTTGACGAGGAGACCGGTCACTACCGCTTCGGGGAGATCGACTGGGACGAGTTCTGGGCGGTGGTCAAGGGAGACGGGCCGATGAACCGGGAGCGCATCGCCGCCAAGAACCGCGCTTGGGATGAAGGCGCCTGGGTGCGGGAGGCGGCCGCCGCCCACGCCGCCAAACACGCCGCCGCCGCCCGGCGCAGCGCCTGAGAGGGGTTCGCCATCAGCTACGAAGTCCCGCTGGCCCCCGGTGAGAAGCTACTCGACCTGCCCGACCGCACCGCTGCCTCCGCCTGGCCGCTGTGGGAGGTCTTCATACGGCAGCGGCGCGGGCTCAATCACATCCATGCCGGCAGCCTGCACGCCGCCGATGCCGAGACCGCCCTGCAGAATGCCCGTGACGTCTACACCCGACGGGTGGAGGGGGTGAGCGTGTGGGTGGTGCGCTCCGACGACATCGCCGCCTCGGACCCGGACGACGCCGCCGAGCTGTTCGAGCCGTTCGCCGAGCAGCCCTACCGCCACGCCACCTACTACCAAATCCCCGACGAAGTGGGGCACATGTGACCGCGCTCGCCACCGTGACCACCGCCTCGTTCGCCTACGCCCTCCGCCATGGCGACGACAACCTGATCCTGGCGCAGCGGCTGGGGGAGTGGATCTCCCGGGCCCCTGAGCTGGAGTCCGACATCGCCCTGGGCAACATCGCCATCGACCACCTGGGGGTGGCCCGCACGCTGCTCACCTACGCCGGCGAGCTGGAGGGAGCCGGCCGAGACGAGGACACCCTGGCTATGGGCCGCACCGAACGCCAGTTCACCAACCTGCTGCTGGTGGAGCAACCCAACGGCGACTTTGCCGCCACCATGGCCCGCCAGCTCTTCGTCGACGCCTACCAGGTTGGGCTGTGGGAGGCCCTCACCAGCTCCGCCGACGCCACCCTGGCCGGAGCGGCGGGCAAGGCGATCAAGGAGGCCTCCTATCACCTGCGCCACAGCTCGGCGTGGGTGGTCCGGCTGGGTGACGGCACCGAGGAGAGCCACCGGCGCATGCAGACGGCGGTGGACGGGCTGTGGCGGTTCACCGCCGAGATGGTTACCCCCGATGACGTCGACGACGAGATGCTCTCGGTCGGGGTTGGTGCCGACCTGGCCGCCCTGCGGACACCGTGGAACGAGCGGGTGGGGGCCGTGCTCGACGAGGCGACGCTGGCGATGCCCGACGCTGCCTTCGCCCGGCTGGGAGGCCGCAACGGGTTGCACACCGAGCACCTGGGACACCTCCTCGGCGAGATGCAGTGGATGCAGCGCACCTACCCGGGGATGTCGTGGTGACCGCCCCGACGCTGCTCGATCGGGTGGTCGACGAGGTGGGCCGGGTGGTCGACCCCGAGATCCCGGTGCTCACCATCGCCGACATCGGCATCCTGCGCGGCGTGATCGTCGACGGCGACCGGGTGACCGTCACCATCACCCCCACGTACTCCGGTTGTCCCGCCATGGACGCCATCCGCGCTGATGTGGCCGACGCCCTAGACCGGGCCGGCTGCACCGACGGCGAGATCCGTACCGTGCTCGCCCCCGCCTGGACCACCGACTGGATGTCCGACGAGGCCAAGGCCAAGCTGGTGGCATATGGGGTGGCGCCACCCCGGCACGGTCGCCTGCGCCACCAACCGGTGCTGTGCCCGCGGTGCCGCTCGGGAAGCACCCGCACCGTCAGCGAGTTCGGCTCCACCGCCTGCAAGGCGTTGCAGGTGTGCGGCTCGTGCGGCGAGCCGTTCGACCGGTTCAAGGAGCTCTGAGCCGGCTCGATGGCGGCCCCGGTGTTCCATCGGCTGACAGTGAGCGACGTCACCGCCGAGACCGCCGATGCGGTGGCGGTGACCTTGGCCGTTCCCCCCGATCTGGCCGACGACTTCGCTTACCTCCCCGGCCAGCACGTGACCGTGCGGGCATTCATCGACGGCGAGGACGTGCGGCGCAGCTACTCCATCTGCGCCAACGCCACCACCGGGACGCTGCGGGTGGGGATCAAGGCGCTCCCCGGCGGGGCCTTCTCCACCTGGGCCACCACCGCCCTGGCAACGGGAGACGTCGTGGAGGTGATGCCGCCCATCGGCGAATTCACCATCACCCCCGACCCGGCCCAGGCCCGCCACTATACGGCCATCGCCGCCGGTAGCGGCATCACCCCGGTGATGTCGCTGGTGTCCACCGTGCTCGACACCGAGCCCGACAGCCGGTTCACCGTCGTCTACGGCAACCGCACCGTGCAGAGCATCATGTTCCTCGACGAGCTGGAGGGCTTGAAGAACCGCCACGCCGGCCGCCTCCACCTCGTCCACATCCTCAGCCGGGAGGGCGGCATCGTGCCCCTGCTGACCGGGCGCATCGACGCCCCCAAGCTGGACGAGCTGTTCGATGTGATGATCGACGTCGACACCGTCGACGAGTGGTTCCTGTGCGGCCCCTTCGAGATGGTGACAACGGCGCGCAAGGTCCTCCACGGCAGGGGAGTGGACAACGGCGCCATTCACGATGAGCTGTTCTTCGCCGGCCCGCTCGACCCTACGTTGCTCCCGCCGGCGCCTGAAGACGACGAGGGAGCCGTCGAGCTGTCCTTCACGCTGGAGGGGCGGCGGTCGACGGTACGGATGCTCCCCGAGACATCGGTGCTCGATGCCGCGTTGTCGGTGCGCAACGAGCTCCCGTTCTCGTGCAAGGGCGGCATGTGCGCCAGCTGCAAGGCCCGGCTCGTGGCGGGAACCGTCGACATGACCAAGAACTTCGCCCTGGTCGACGCCGACCTCGACGCCGGCTTCATCCTCACCTGCCAGTCGCATCCCACCAGCGACCATCTCGTGGTCGATTACGACCAGCGCTGATCGTCGCGCCGATCTGTCCAGCAGCCGTGTCTGCCGCGCCTCCCGCCAGCGCGGCGGGGGTCGCCGTGCCGATCGGGTCGACCGACCCCGGATGGGGGTATGTCTATCGGGAGGTCTCCTCTGGTATCGTCAAAGGGTGTCTGACCTCCTTGAAGGTACCCCTCCGGTGCGCGACCGACTCACCGCCGCGGCCCCGCGCTCGCGGGGTGACAATGCGCAAGCTCCTCGACGACGTGTCGCACGAAGCGGTCGATGCCGTCCTGATGGATGAAGCCGCTGCGCAGATGATTCACCTGCGAAAAACTGACCCTGCGGCCTGGACCGAGTACCTCGCCGAGGGCCGGTCCTGGGAAGACGCCACAGGTGAGCGGTTCGACACCTGACCATGGCGAAGCCTGGATCACCGATCTCGATCGTGTTCGACGCGGTGAGCAGGGTGGCACGCGACCGGTGCTGATCGTGTCGACGGCGGCCTTCAATCAGTGACCGGTCGGTCTGGTCGTTTTCGTGCCCATCACCTGCCGTCACCGCGGGTTCGCCCATCCCGTGCCTTTCGCCGGTGGCGGTCTCGACCGAGCTCGTTCGCCATGCCCGAGTACGTCCGGTCCGTCGGCAACACAGACTCCGGCGCCGGCTTGGGATGGTCGACCGGGCCACTCTCGAGGCCGTCGCCGTATGGGTAAGACGCATCGTGGCGCTGTGAGCCCAGCGGTCATGACTCGCCGATGGCAGTTCTCGCCGCCGCCATCGCCACGCCGGCGGGTACGCTCTGGCGCCATGCTCGGTGGGGTGATCTTCGACCTGGACGGGACCCTCGGTGACACCCTCCCGGTGTGCTTCGCCGCCTTTGGTGCCACCACAGCTCGATTCCTCGGCCCCGAGCACACTGAAGACGAGCTCAGAGCCATGTTCGGGCCCACCGAGGAGGGGATCCTTGCCTCCCTCCTCGCCGACACCTCCGAGCAGGCACTCGACCACTTCCTCGATGGCTACCGGTTCCACCACCACCTGACCCCGAGGCCGTTCGACGGGATCGTAGACCTACTCGACCGGCTCGACGCCCGTGACATCCCCGCCGCGGTGGTCACCGGCAAGGGACCGCGCAGCGCCCGGATATCGCTCGACGCCTGGGGCATCACCGACCGCTTCGACCGGGTCGAACCCGGCGGCGATCATGGTTCGATCAAGCGGGAGCGGATGGCCGCCGTGGTTTCCGGCTGGGAGGTGGACCCCGGCTCCGTGGTCTCGATGGGAGACGCCGTCACCGACATCACCGCTGCTCGCCACGCCGGAGTGATACCGGTGGCGGCCGCCTGGTCTCCCGGCACCGACGCCGCTGCGCTGCGGGCCGGCGACCCCGACGCCGTCTTTGACGACGTGGCCAGCTTCGCCGCCTGGTTGGAGCACCACTGAGTGCCCTGCACGACGCTCCGCCCTATCGCCCACGGCGGCGCCACGGCGGAGGACCCGTGCTTTCATGCTCGCCATGGCGAATGTCGAACTCATCCGCAGCCGAGACCTCGCCCAGACCGTCCCCTACGCCTACGCCGCGGTGGTCGACGCCGGCCGGGTGATCTTCACCGCCGGTGCCTGCCCGCTGGACCCGGCCGGTGAGATCGTCGCCCCGGGAGATGTCGCCGCCCAGGCCGAGCAGACGATGGAGAACCTCGTGCTCGCCCTGCGAGCAGCAGGTGCCGAGCTGACCGACGTCGCCAAGACGACGGTGTATGTCGCCTCGTCCGACCGCTCCGATCTGGTTGCCGCCTGGGAGGTGGTCGCCCGGGTGTTCGGGTCGCACGACGTGCCCAGCACCCTGTTGGGCGTCGCCGTCCTCGGCTACGCCGACCAGCTGGTCGAGATCGAGGCGGCTGCCGTTCGACACGGAGGCAGTGAGGCGCTGACCGAGGACCACACCGTTCCCGCGTCTCGGGATGAGGCGCCGGGGGCACTCGACGACCGTCCGGCCGAACCTCTTGCGACCCGGTCAGCCGTCGGGGGCCCGATGGAACCGGTACTCGGCGATCGGTAGTTGGGCCGACTCCCCAACGTCAATGTCTCCGGACCCTCGAAGACCACCTCGCCGATAACGGCCTCGTTGGAGAACGTGCGGACAATCAACACCTCGGCATACATGATCATCGGGGGGTCACATGCCACCGCCGACACCGTGGCGTCGAAGACCTGAAGCGTTGATCCTTCCAGGCTGTGACTGCCCTGGAAGTCGTTACAGGGAGCCGCCCGTTGAAACGCCCGTCGGTGCGTGGCTGCCCTTGCCGCTACGTCGGGATACTCGCCCGTCATTAACGCGGGGTCGTCCAGCCCGTAGGTCACCCCATCCAAGGTCAACTCATGCAACAGCCAGGTACCGACGATTGCCGGCTCTTCGGCACAGCGCGTGCTCTCCAGGCTAGAGGCTTCACCGGCCGAATTGGCCGCCTCCACGGGTGGGAGCATCAACATGCGAGTATCGGTACACCTACATGCTAGGATTCTTGCATGCGCACGACAGTCGAGTTCGGCGAGGATGTCGCAGCTGCAATCGAGCTGACGCGCCGCGAGCTAGGCGTCGGGTTGAGTGAGGCGGTGAACGAACTCATCCGGAGGGGCCTTCTGCCCCGCGACGATACCAAACCGTTCCGGCAGCGCACCCGTCGGCTCGGACTCAAAGTCGATGTCTCCAATGTGGCCGCGGCCCTGGAGGATCTCGATGGTGTGGAGTCGCGGTAGTGCTGGTGGACGCCAACGTGTTGCTGTACGCCGTCGATGAGGAGAGTCCGTTCCATGTCGCGGCGCGTGACTGGCTCGAGGACGCCCTCAACGGACCTCGACGGGTTGGGATCCCGTGGTCCTCCCTCGTCGCCTTCGTCCGGATCGCCACCCATGCACGCGGTCTGCGGGCCCCTCTGTCGCCCAGCGAGGCTTGGCAGGTCGTGAACGAGTGGCTCGATGCGCCAGCAACCTGGGTGCCTGGTCCAGGGCGGGGCCATCGCAAGCTGCTCGGGAGGTTGATCCGCGATCTCGACCTGCGCGGCAACCTGGTCAGCGATGCCGCCCTGGCGGCGTTGTGTATCGAGCACGGACTGAAGATTGTCAGCGCAGACTCAGATTTCGCCCGATTCACCGAGGTCGACTGGCTGAACCCGGTCATCCGTTGACAAACACGGCGGGATCATCAAGCGCAGCTCAACTCCCGATGTCGTCGACGAACTTGGTGATGCGCTCCACGAAGTGACTCCGGTGGTGACGGTCGAACTCGTCCCAGGTGGAAAAGCTGCGGGTGTCCTCCACCCGGTCGACGAAGATAATACCGTCCAGGTGGTCGACCTCGTGCTGGTAGGTGCCGGCGGTGAGCCCGGCCACCTTGGTCAGCAGGTCGTTGCCGTGGCGGTCCCAGGCGGTGGCCACCACCCGGATGTGGCGGCGCAGGTCGCCGCGCAGGTCGGGCACCGACAGGCAACCCTCGTTGTTGGCGTAGGTGTCGTCACCCAGGTATTCCAGCGTGGGGTTGACCAGCACCGTCAACGGGATCGGCGGCTTGTACGGATAGCGCCGGGTGGTGGCTTCGCCGACTTCGACGGCGCAGATCCGCACCGAGCGGCCCACCTGGTTGGCGGCGATCCCCGCACCGGCTGCATCCCGCATGGTGTCGATGAGATCGTCGATGAACCGTTGCATCGCCGCATCCGCCAGCTCGTCGCGGGTCACCGGCCGGGTGGGGGTGCGCAGCACCGGGTCCCCGATGTAGGTGATGGGGAGGACGGTCACTACGCAACCCTGTGGCGGTCGAAGGTGGGTTCGCCGGCCACCCACACCGCCGAACACAGGCCCATCCCCACCCAGTAGGCGATCTCGGCGGGGCGGTCGACGTCCCACACCGCCAGGTCGGCCCGCTTACCCGCCTCCAGGGTGCCCCGGTCGTGACCCAGCCCCAGGGCGGCGGCGGCATGTCGGGTGACCCCCGTCAGCGCCTCCTCCACGGTGAGTCCCAACAGCACCGCCCCCAGGTTCACCACCAGCGCCAGATCGCCCACCGGCGAGGTGCCCGGGTTGCAGTCGCTCGCCAGTGCCATCGGAACACCGAGGCGGCGCATCGCCTCCACCGGGGGCCGGGCGGTCTCGCCCAGGGTGTGGGTGGCGCCGGGGAGCAATACCGCCACCGTCCCCGCCGCCGCCATCGCCGCCACCTGGGCGTCGGTGGCGTGTTCCAGGTGGTCGGCGGACAGGGCGTCGTGGGCCACGGCGACGTCGATGCCCTCGTCGGCGGAGAGCTGGGCGGCGTGCAGCTTCACCGGCAGCCCGTGACCGGCGGCGGCGTTGAAGATGGTGTCGACCTGGGCCGGGGTGAAGGCGAGGTGCTCGCAGAAGGCGTCGACGGCGTCCACGACACCAAGCGCCACCGCCGCCGGGATGATCTCGTCGACGATCAGGGCCACGTAGCCGTCGGGGTCGTGGCGGAACTCGACGGGGACGACATGGGCGGCGAGCATGGTGGTGACCACCTCCGCCGCACCCTCGGAACCGAGCCGCCGCGCCACCTGGAGCATCCGTAGCTCGGTGGCCAGGTCGAGCCCGTAGCCTGACTTGACCTCGACGGTGGTGGCGCCGCTGCGGTGCAGGCGTTCCAGCCGCAACCGGGCAGTGGTGAGTAGCTCGTCGGCGGACGCGGCACGAGTGGCGGCCACGGTGGCACGGATCCCGCCGCCGGCAGCGGCGATGTCGGCGTAGGTCGCACCGGACAGGCGGCGCTCGAACTCGGCGGAGCGGTCCCCGGCGAACACCAGATGGGTGTGGCAGTCGATGAGACCGGGGGTGACCAGCCGCCCCTGTAGCGATTGCACTTCTGCCCGGGACGGGACCGGCATGCTACGCCGAGGTCCGATACCGACGATGACCCCACCGTCGATGACGATGGCGGCGTCCTCGATGAGACCGTAGGGCTCACCACCGGGGACCATGGTGGCGGCGGTGGTGTTCACGAGCGCCACCGTCATGCCAGCACCGCCCGCACCGCCCGATCGATCCGAGCCACCACGTCGTCGAAGCGGTGGTGGGCTCCCGCCTCGACGATGCGCCGGCCGGCCACCACCACGTCGGTGACTGCGTATGCGGAGCCGCCGAAGACAATCCCGGCGATACCGTCGCTGGGTGACCAACCCGCCAGGGTCGGCGCTCCGGGGTCGACCACTGCCAGGTCGCACGGTGCCCCCACGGCGATACCTCGCTGCATCGTTCCCACCGCCCGGGCGCCGCCCACGGTGGCCGCCGCCGCCAGGGCGGCGGGGGAGTGGACGCCGCGGCGGCGTAGCCGGAGCCGGTCGTGGTGCTCGATACCCCGGGCCTCGGCAAACAGGTCCATGGAGACCTGCTGATCGGTGCCCACTGCCAGGGTGGCCCCGGCGGTGGCCAGCTCGATGAACGGCCCCAACCCGTCTCCCAGGTCGGCCTCGGTGGTGGGGCAGGCGACCACGTTCACCCCGGCGTGGCCGAGCCGGGCGACGTCAGCGGGTTCGAGGTGGGTGGCGTGCACCACCGCCGTCCCTGGGCCGAGCCCACCCGCCTCATGCAGCAACTGGGTGGGAGAGCGGCCGGTGGCGGCCAGGGCGGCTTCGTTCTCGGCGGTCTGCTCGGACAGGTGGATGTGGAACGGCATCCCGTTGCTGGCGGCGTACCCGACCACGGTCTGCAGCGCCTCGGGGGGTACCGTCCGCACCGAATGAGCGGCGGTCCCGATGCGCACCATGGGATCCTCCCGGTAGAACCGCCGCAACAGATCGACCCGCTCCGCCCAACGCTCGGCGTCGCCGTCGCCGAAGCGCCGGGGCACGCCCTCGAGGGGGGCGTCGAACCCGCCCCGCAGGTAGCAGGTGTCGACCAGCACGATCCGGATGCCAGCCTGGTGGGCGGCGTCGACCAGGGCGTGTCCCATGGCGTTGGGGTCGCGGTAGAGGTCGCCGTCGACGTCGTGGTGGACGTAGTGGAACTCGGCCACGGTGGTGATCCCGGTGAGCGCCATCCCGGCGAACACGGCTGTGGCCAGCTCCGCCAGGTTGTCCGGGTCGAGCCGGCCTGCCACTCGAAGCATCGTCTCCCGCCACCGCCAGAAGTCACCACCGTCGCCGTGGGTGCGGTGACGGAGCGCCCGATGGAACGCATGAGAGTGGGCGTTCACCAGGCCGGGGAGGACCACCCCCTCCAGCCGGACTGCGTCGTGCGGAGTGGGCCCTTCGGTGGTGACCTCGATGATGGCCCCACCCTCCTCGACGATGGTGACGTGGGCCACCAGGTCGTCCCCACCCAGCCAGGCCCAAGCGGCGTGATAGGCGGTCACGTGTGGTCGAGCATGGGGATGCGCACCCCGCGATCGGCTGCCACGTCGATCGCCCGCCCGTAACCGGCGTCGGCGTGCCGCATCACCCCGGTGCCGGGATCGGTGGTGAGCACCCGCTCCAGCCGCTCGTCGGCCAGATCGGTGCCGTCGGCCACCACCACCATCCCGGCATGGATCGACCGGCCGATGCCCACCCCACCGCCGTGGTGCACGCTCACCCACGACGCTCCGGCGGCGGTGTTGACCAGGGCGTTGAGGATGGGCCAGTCGGCGATGGCGTCGCTGCCGTCGGCCATGGCTTCGGTCTCCCGGTACGGCGAAGCCACGCTGCCCGAGTCGAGATGGTCCCTCCCGATGACGATGGGGGCCGAAACCTCGCCGGTGCGCACCATCTCGTTGAAGCGCAGCCCCAGCCGGGCCCGCTCCCCGTAGCCCAGCCAGCAGATGCGCGCCGGAAGCCCCTGGAAGGCGATGCGCTCGCCAGCCAACGTGATCCACCGGGCCAGCGCCGGGTCGTCGGGGAACGTCTCCATCACCGCTCGGTCGGTGGCGGCAATGTCGGCCGGGTCGCCGGACAGCGCCACCCAACGGAAGGGGCCCTTCCCCTCGCAGAACAGCGGTCGGATGTAGGCGGGGAGGAACCCCGGGTAGGCAAAGGCGTCGGCGAACCCGCCGAGAAGCGCCTCCGCCCGCAGGCTGTTGCCGTAGTCGAACACCTCGGCTCCTCGGGTCTGGAAGCCGACCATGGCCTGGCAGTGTCGGGCCATGCCCAGCCGGGCCCGTTCGATGAACTGGTCGGGCTCCTCTTGGCGCAGAGACTCGGCGGCCTCCAGCGAGAGACCCGGCGGGATGTAACTGAGGGGGTCGTGGGCCGAGGTCTGGTCGGTGACGATGTCGGCCGACAGCCCCATGTCCAGCAGGCGAGGAACCACCTCGGCGGCGTTGCCCACCACTCCCACCGACAGCGCCCGCCGCTCCGCGCGGGCCTGCTCACACCGGGCGACGGCATCGTCCAGGTCATCGGCCGCCTCGTCAAGGTAGCGTGTCCCTACCCGGCGGGCGATGCGGCTGGGATCTACGTCGATGCACAGCGCCGCCCCGCCGTTCATGGTCACCGCCAGCGGTTGGGCGCCGCCCATACCGCCCAGCCCGGCGGTGACGGTGATGGTCCCCGCCAGAGTGCCCCCGAACCTCTTGCGGGCGATCTCGGCGAAACATTCGTAGGTGCCCTGGAGGATGCCCTGGGTACCGATGTAGATCCACGACCCGGCGGTCATCTGCCCGTACATGGTCAGCCCCTCGGCCTCGAGGCGGCGGAACTCGTCCCAGGTGGCCCATTCCGGCACCAGCAGCGAGTTGGCGATGAGCACCCGTGGGGCCCATTCGTGGGTGCGGAACACCCCCACCGGCTTGCCCGACTGGACGAGCAACGTCTCGTTGCCTTCCAGGTCACGCAGGGAGGCCACGATGGCGTGGTAGGCCGCCCAGGAGCGGGCCGCCCGCCCGGTCCCGCCGTACACCACCAGGTCGTCGGGGTGCTCGGCAACCTCCGGGTCGAGGTTGTTCATCAGCATCCGCATGGCCGCCTCCTGCGGCCACCCCTTGCAGGTGATGGCGCCGCCCCGGGGTGCGGTGATCATGCTCGGCTCCCTCCTCATCGTTCCGATAGTCAGCGTGCTCGATAGGCGTGGCGGCGGTGCTGGACGCGGTGAATCAGCACAACCTGATCGTCGTCGAATACCTCGTAGATGATGCGATAGGTGCCGCGTCGCGCCGACCGCAAACCGTCGAGCTCCCCTATCAGTGGCCTACCGAGTCGGTGTGGGTTGTCCGCGATCGGCCCGAAGATCGACTCCAACGCGGCGAGTCTCACCTTGTCGGGAAGCCGGTTGAGATGACCGAGACCCTCGGGAGTGATCTCGACCTCGTACACTCGCCTGCCCTCAGCCTCAGACGTGGTCGCGGAGGCGTCGCCGCTTCCCTTCTGCGGCATCTCGTCGTGACCGCCGCAACGACTCCATGAGTTGGTCGTCTCCGATGATGGCGACGGTCTCCTCGAGCGACTCCAGGTCGTCCGGGCTGAGCAGCACAAAGGAAGGGCGCCCGTTGCGGGTGACCAGGAACCGGTCGTGTTGGTGCTCGACGCGGTCGGCAAGCTCGGAGAGATGGGCCTTGGCTTGGGAGAAGGGCAATGTCTCGCTCATGGGTCAGCATTCTGACCTACCCCGGCCCTCAGCGCAAGGGTGGTGCGTCGATTCCGTTGGCGGCGATGACCCCGGCGTACCATCGGGCGCTGTTGCGGAGCGTCCTGGCCTGGGTGTCGTAGTCAACCTGGATCAACCCGAACCGCTTGGAGTATCCCGACGCCCACTCGAAGTTGTCCAGCAGCGACCAGGCGAAGTAGCCCCTGACGTCGATCCCGTCCTCGATGACCTGGTGGAGGCCCGCCAGGTGGCGGCGCAGGTAGTCGATGCGGCGCCGGTCGTCGATGGTCCCGTCTTCGGCCACCGGGTCGTCAAAGGCGCAGCCGTTCTCGGTGATCATGAACGGGGGGTGTCCCGGGTAGCGGTCGACGAGCCAGGTGAGGACGTCGATCAGCCCCTGCGGGGTGATCGGCCAGCCCATGTCGGTCGTCTCCTGCCCGGCGGTGGTGGCGCTGACGTGGCCGCATCCGGGGAACTCGCTGAGGGGGAGATCGCCCATCCCCGCCTCGGTGATGAACCACTGCCGGTAGTAGTTGACCCCGAACCAGTCGAGCGGCGTCGAGATGACCTCCAGGTCACCGGGCTCCACCGGGAACCGAGCCGGAGCCAGGTCGGCGATGACGTCGCTGGGGTAGCGCCCCGCCAGCACCGGGTCGGTGAACGAGCGGTCAAGCAGACCCTCCACCCGCCGGGTGCCGTCGAGGACAGCGGGGGAGTCGCCGGTCGCCACCGGGATCTCCAGGTTGAGCACGATGCCCTGCCGCCGGGCGGGGTCGATGGCTCGCATCGCCGCCACCGCCGCCCCGTGCCCCAGCAGCAGGTGGTGCTGGGCGGACATCATCGCCTGCACATCGGTGGTGCCCGGGGCGTGCCACCCTGCGTAGTGCCCTAGGTGGGCGGCCACGTATGGCTCGTTGAGCGTCGACCACAGGGTCACCCGGTCGTGGAGCGCCCCGAACACCACCTCGGCGTAGCGGGCGAAGTCGAAGGCGGTCTGCCGGCGCATCCAGCCGCCCCGATCCTGGAGCGCCTGGGGCAGATCCCAGTGGTACAGCGTTACCAGCGGCTCGATGTCGGCCTCGCCCAGAGCGTCGACCAGGCGGCGGTAGAAGTCCAGTCCCCGCTGGTTGACGGCGCCATCGCCGTCGGGAATCACCCGGGGCCACGACACCGAGAATCGATAGGCGTTGAGCCCGATGGACTCCATCAGGCCGACGTCGGCGCGGTAGCGGTGGTAGTGGTCGGTGGCCACGTCGCCGGTGTCGCCGCCGATGACCCTGCCCGGGGTGTGACTGAAGGTGTCCCAGATGGATGGCCCGCGGCCGCCCTCGTCGGCGCCGCCCTCGATCTGGTAGGCCGAGGTGGCGGCGCCCCACAGGAACCCCTCGGGAAAACGCAGGGTCATCGGTCTCTGCGCTCCAGGTAGCGAGCGAGCAGCGCCTCCGTCGAGCTGTCGTGGGCGCCGGCCGGCACCTCCCTGCCGGATATCTCGCCGCCGATCCTGGTGGCGAGCACCTTGCCCAGCTCCACGCCCCACTGGTCGAACGAGTTCACCC
>JACDBE010000022.1 GCA_013695075.1 Acidimicrobiia bacterium | reverse complement strand
GTCAACAGGACCACCACCAGCAGCGCCGCGCCAGCGCCAAGACCCGTCGCCAACCATCGTCTGCTCACCGCCCGCCCACCTCCAGCGCGTCCATGATGGCGCCAACCGGGGCCGGGTGCACGCCGGGAGTGGCGGTACCCCCAGGGCTACCATCGCCGGCGATGGAGTACCAGGCGCTCTACCGCAAACACCGACCGCAGCGCTTCGACCAGATGGTCGGTCAGGAGCACGTCACCCAGACGCTCACCCGGGAGGTCGTCGAGGGTCGGATCGCTCACGCCTACCTGTTCGCCGGGCCCCGCGGCACCGGCAAGACCACCACCGCCCGGTTGCTGGCCAAGGCGCTCAACTGTCCCAACCGGGGCGACGGCGCCGAGCCATGCAACACCTGCGTGTCGTGCGTCGCCATCACCGAGGGGAACTCCCTGGACGTCATCGAGCTCGACGCCGCCTCCCACAACAAGGTCGAGGACGTCCGAGAGATCAGGATCAACGTGGGCACGGTCGCCGCCGCCGGCGGGGCCAAGCGCATCTACATCCTGGACGAGGCCCACATGCTGTCCCGCGCGGCGGGCAACGCCCTGCTCAAGACGTTGGAGGAGCCCCCCGACCACGTGGTGTTCGTGCTGGCCACCACCGAGCCGTACAAGCTGCTCGACACCATCCGCAGCCGCAGCCAGCGGTTCGACTTCCAGCCGGTCGCCACCGATGTGCTGGTGGATCATCTCACCAGCGTCTCCGCCGCCGAGGGCATCGAGGCCACCGCCGACGCCCTCGGCGTCATCGCCGCCCACGCCAACGGCTCGGTGCGCGATGCCCTGTCGATGCTGGAGCAGGTGGCCGCCTTCGGGGACGGGGTGGTCGGGCCCGAGACCGTGGGGCGCACCCTCGGTCTGGCCGACCGGGAGGCGTACGGAACCCTGGTGGGTGCCATCGCCGACGGGGACGCCCCCACCGCGCTTGGCCTGGTGGCCGAGCTCGCCGGACGTGGCGCCGACCTGCGCCGCTTCGCCGCCGAGGCCGTTGAGTACTTTCGGGGGATCTTCCTCGCCCAGTACGCCCCCAACCTCGACGAGATCGTCGACGTGTCCGCCGACACCGTTGCCGAGTGGCGCCGGCTGGCCGACACCATCTCCCGCCCCGCGGTGCTGCGCGCCGTCGACGTTCTCGGCGACGCCCTGCTCCAGCTGCGTCAGGGTCGCGAGGAGCGGCTGGTGGTGGAGCTGGCACTGCTGCGGGTGACCCGCCCGGAGACGGCCACCGACACTGCAGCGCTGGCGGCCAGGCTCGACCGCCTGGAGACCAGGGTGCAGTCGGGGACATGGCGACGGGGCGCTGACGGCGCTTCCGCCGAGGCACCGGTGGTGACCGAGACAGTGGATCAGGGGGCTCCACAACCTACGATCTCGGCGGCGACACCGGTTGCGATTCCGCCGCCCGCCTTTGCCGATGGGGCCGGCGCTGAGACGGAGACCGCGGCGGCGGCACCGGCCGAACCGACGACAGCCTCCGATGGGGATCTCGATCTGGCCCAGGTGGAGGCGGTGTGGCCCAACCTGGTGGCGAGGGTGCGGGAGGACGCCGGCCCGGTGCGCCACTCGCTGCTCAAGGTGGCCGTCCCGCAATCGGTGGCCAAACGGACCATCACCGTCGCCCTCCCCGCCGATCAGCCCTTCTACTACCAACGGCTGAGCCAGGACACCGACCTCACCGCCACCGTCGCCGACATCGCCTCCACCCTGCTCGGGGTCGGCGTCACCGTGTCGTGGACCACCTCCGACCGCCCCCAGCGCGGACCGGGTGATGCCGAGACGATGCCTGGTCACGGCGAGCTGGTGGACAGCAGCGAGGGTGCCATCGATGCCTCCGCCATCGTCGCCGACCTCCTCGGCGGCGAGGTGGTCTCCGACTAGCCCGCTGTCCCGAGTCGGCCATGGCTACGGTGCGCGTCGGTCCGAAGCGGGGCACCTCGACATCGTGAGCCCGCTGGCGGACGGCTCGGTAGGCGAATGACGGCGTACCCTGACCTGTGGTACGATTCATGCCATGAACCGTGTGCGGTTGTCGACTACCGTGAATGCCGAACGGCTGGCTCGTGCTCGTGAGCTCGTCGCGCAACCGGACAGTGTGCTGATCGACCGGGCGCTGGCTGCGCTGGTCACCATTGCCGAGACCGAACGGGAGCTCGCCGCGCTTGCGGCGCAGCCCTACGACGACGACCCCGATCTGGCGTGGACACCCGATTCCGGCCCGGCGCTGCCATATTATGGGGAAGTACCCGCAAAGGTCCTCACCCTGGCGGACGCCCGCCGCAAGGAGCGCAGGTGATCGCCGGGCTCGGCCACGGGCAGGTCTGGTGGGCCGACATGGACAAGGTGCGTCCCGTCGTTGTGCTGACGCGCTCCGGCATCGCTGAGAGGCTGAGCCGGGTGGTGATAGCTCCGGTCACTGGTGTCGTGCGCGACATCCCCACCGAGATCCCGATCGGAACAGAAGCGGGCGTGGCCGACGGCTCCGTCGTCAATGTGGACAACGTTCAGCTGGTGCCCGTCGACCGGCTTCTCGGCCGTGCCGGCACCATCCCCGAGGAGCGCTGGACCGAGGTGTGTGCCGCCGTCGCTCATATGATGGGCTGCTCACGGGCTGTCCCAACCCTCGCCGAAGGATCGTCGCCGATGCGGTGACAGGTGAAGACGGGAGCCGAAACGGGGAGCCGCTACCCTCACCGGCATGGGACGCATGCCGAAGGACATGCGCCAGCTGATGCAGCAGGCGCAGAAGATGCAGGCCGAGCTGGAGAAGACCCAGCGAGAGCTGGCGGAGAAGACCTACGAGGGAACCGCCGGCGGCGGTGTGGTCAAGGCAACGGTGCGCGGGTCGGGTGATCTGGTGGAGGTGGTGTTCGACCCCACCGTGCTCGATCCCGACGATCCCGAGCTGGTAGGCGACCTGGTGGTGGCCGCCGTCAACCAGGCCACCCAGGCCGCCCGCGAGGAGATGGGTCAGGCAATGGGCGGGCTGTCCGGAGGGCTCGACCTTGGCGGGCTGGGCGGCTTGCTCGGCTGATGTTCGAACCGCCCCTGCAGCGGGTCATCGACGAGCTTGCCCGCCTCCCCGGGATCGGGCTCAAGACGGCGCAGCGCCTCGCCTTCCACCTCCTCCACGTCGAAGAGGCCGATGCGGTGCGGCTCGGCGAGTCGATCATCGAGCTCCGCCGCCTGGTGTCGTTGTGCGGCCGCTGCTTCAACGTAACCGCCGAGCAGGAATGCACCATCTGCCGCGACCTGCGGCGCGACCCGGCCATCGTGTGCGTGGTGGAACGGGCCCAGGACATCGCCGTCATCGAACGGACCGGTGAGTTCGACGGCCGCTACCACGTGCTGGGCGGGGCCCTCTCCCCCATCGAGGGGATCAGACCGGATCAGTTGCGGGTGCGCGAGCTGGTGGCCCGCATCGACGACGAGGGGATCAAGGAGGTCGTGGCCGCCACCAATCCCACCGTAGAAGGGGACGCCACCGCCCTGTACCTGGCCAGGCTGCTCAAGCCGCTGGGGGTTACCGTCACTCGCCTCGCCAGCGGGTTGCCGGTGGGCGGCGACCTCGACTACGCCGACGAGATCACCCTGGGCCGCGCGCTGGCCGGCCGCCGCGAGCTGTAGCCGCCGCGCTCTTAGTGGTCCCCTCAGAATTGCCTGCGTGTTCTTGTGTGTGGGGGTGCCCGAGGGGGCGGGCTTTGTTCCGGCCCCCTCGGTTCGGGCGGTGCGGCTGTGCCGGACCGCCCGAGCAAAGAGGGCGGCCGCACGCCGCTCGTCACGGCCGGAGCCGAGCCCGCAGGGCGAGGCGCAGCTCGGCGAGGAAACACGCAGTGTTTCCGAGCCGAAGTACTCAGCCGGCGGACGCCACGCCGGGCACGTCGAGGGCGCCGAGACGGTCGACCCGGTAGGTGGCCTCCACGAAGCGGACGGTGCCGCTGAAGGATCGCATCACCACCGAATGGGTCTGCACCCGGTCGCCATAGAACTCGACACCGTCGAGCAAAGCACCATCGGTGACCCCGGTGGCGGCGAAGAAGGTGTTGTCGGAGTTGACCAGGTCGCGCATCGTCAGCACCCGGTCGAGGTCGTGTCCCTGGTCGATGGCCCAGGCACGCTCCTCCTCGTCGCGGGGCCACAGCCGGCATTGCATCTCGCCACGGAGCGCCGCCATGGCACAAGCGGCGGTCACCGCCTCCGGCGAGCCACCGATCCCCAACAGGATGTCGATGCCGCTGTCCCGCTTGGCGGTGGCGATGGCCGCCGAGATGTCCCCGTCGCCGATGAGGGCGATGCGGGCGCCGGCCTCACGCACCTGGCTCATGTACGGTTCGTTGCGGGGCCGGTCGAGCATGATGGCGGTGAGGTCGTCCACCGCCTTGCCCAGCGCCTTGGCCACCTGGGCCAGGTTGTGGGCGACCGGGGCGTCGATGTCGATGGTGCCCGCCGCCTCCTCGCCGACCACGATCTTGTCCATGTACACCAGCCGGCCCGGGGAGTACATCGTCCCCCGCTCGGCCACGGCGAGCACTGTCAGCGCCCCGGGCTGGCCCCGGGACGTGGGAGCGGTGCCGTCGACGGGATCGACGGCGACGTCGACCTGGGGGGCGTTGCCGTCGCCCACCTCCTCACCGTTGAACAGCATGGGCGCCTTGTCCTTCTCCCCCTCACCGATGACCACGATGCCGTCCATGTGCACCGTGGACAGCATCTGGCGCATAGCATCGACGGCGGCCTTGTCGACGCTGTTCTTGTCGCCCCG